>JAZGHI010000258.1:0-4096 GCA_036480955.1 Candidatus Adiutricales bacterium | reverse complement strand
ACCATAAAAGACGCGGGCCACTTTCTGCAGGAGGATAAAGGCGAGGAACTGGCCGGGGTAATCGTGGACTTTATGGCCGGGACGAAATAGTGATATTTAAGTTTTGGATACCGCGAGTAATAAATTGATACAGATATAAATATTTAAGGAGGTTCCATCATGAAAGTCTTAGTCACTTATTTTAGTCAGACCGGAAATACTGAAAAAATCGCCAAGGCCATCTGCGAGACGGCCGCGCAAGAGAATGAGGTTGAGCTGAAAAAACTGGAAGAGGTCAGCGCCGCCGATACCGCCGGATACGATTTCGTCTTTATCGGGTCGCCGCTTCACGCCGCTAACCTGGCCGCGCCGGTCAAGAAATTTTTAGGCGCCATGCAAGCGGGACCGGGCCAGAAAATAGCCGGGTTCATAACCCATTTCGCCCCGGCCTATCCGGATCAGGCCATGGGCGGTTTTATTGAGCCCATAACCACAGCCTGCCAGGAAAAAGGTATTGAGTACAGAGGCTGCTTTGACTGCCAGGGAGCATTGACCGAGTCTTTGCACGAGGCGGTAAAAAAGGGCCAGAATCTAACAGACGAGCAATGGGCGGGGATGGTCAAACAAATGACCGGACATCCCAACGATGAAGACACGTCCAAGGCCAAAGAGTTTGCCAAAGAGGTGCTGGCCTGACCGTAAGCTGATGGTTGGTAAGTCCTTAAGCCCCGGTATCAGGGAGATATCGGGGTTTATACTATGAAGCCTTCTTGATAGACTGACATTTTTATATAAAAAAGGATTCTTCTCCAATTTAATTGGAGAACAGGGTTCGAGGATTCAAGGGGCCAAGGGTCCAAGTGTTTGTACTCCAACGACTTTATCAGCGCTTTGAGCATCCTTTCAACTTCCTCTGTATCATCCTTGAGAGCTTTTAAATTTTCTTTATTTACATAATTTAAATCACCTGAAAGAAGGTCCTGGGTCTCAAATTCACAAACAGAACCATAGGCAATATATAAAGATCCAAACATAGTCCGTATGACTTTTACCGAACTTTCAGTTCCGTGTAATTCTGAAGCATTTCACTCGAATCCTTGGCCCCTTGACCCCTTGAATCCTTTCAAAATCATCAACTCTTTTGGAGATGATTCCAAAAAAGAAGCCAGGTTTTCTACTCGGGAAGACCTGGAAAAGGAAGTGGTCACCGACAGCCTGAAAATTACCTGGCCCTGATAAATACCGATGTTGAATACGGCTCGTTTTAGATTTAATCCCCCAGTGGGGGTTTAATTCCCCGAAGCTTGCTTCGTCTTTCGATCGGATTTTTCCGGTTGATACCCCGTAGCTTGCCGCGGGGTTGTTCATTGAAATTGGCGTCTCAAGAAATCGTTTATTCGCCCGGCTATAATTTTCGGCTGTTCGAATAAAAGGGCATGGGCCGCGTTCGGGATATCGACCACCTCGATTCTGCCTCCGTACTCCTTTTTGAGCTGATGTCCGTTAGCCGGTGGGGCGCAAACGTCTTCCTCGCCTTGCAGCACTAACATTGGGGCCTCGCCTCCACTCCACCACTCTTCCAGGGGAGTGTTACGGCCTGCTTGCCCCTGTGCCCGGCCGGTATCTTGGTAAAACCCGCTCAACCAGGGGGTAGGATCGGAGCCTTGGGCAAAATATGCGGTGCGCATGGCTGAACTTCGTTCCTCCGGGCCTGGTTTGGAGCCAAGAATGGTCATGGCCTCTATATATTCAGGCAGAGGCGGGACCTTTCCTCCGGCGGCCAGTAAAATAACGCAACTGACCAGATCGGGCCGGTCCGCCGCCAGACATCTGGCGATTCTATTTCCAAAGGCGTGGCCGATCAGGGCGGCCGGAGCGCCTTCTAGTCTTTCAATAATCATGGCCACGTCTGAGGCCAGGTCGTGCAGAGTCAGGTTTTCCATCGGACCTGTGCTCTTTCCGGCCCCTCGCGGATTGACCGCGGCCGTTCTCCAACCTGAATCCGCCAGGAGTGAGGCCAGTTCGTCAAAATCATCCGCCCCTCGGCTGTTGCCCGGGAGCATGATGACAAGCGGCTCTTTATTTCCATTAAGCTTGATTTCTATTTGTACTCCGTCTGCTTCAATAATCTTACCGGTCATTATTCAATCCTCCGTGGCGACGCTGAGGTATGACTTATCTCTGGTAAAAACCGTTATCCGGGTCAAACAGGTTGTATTCTTTTTCGTTCCAAAAAACTTTACCGCTGGGGCCGTCATCCGGAAAGGCGGCCAGCATGCGCGCTGTGGGATAAACCACTTCAGGGTCCTGTCCCCTGGGCATCATACCGCTTTTAGTGGGACCGGGAATAAGGCCGTTTACCAGAATATTATCGTCTTCAGTCTCTTTGGCCGCGTGCCGGGTGAGGGCGAAGAGGGCGGCTTTAGAAGAACCATAAGCGGACATGCCTTTATGGCCGCCTTCGGCGGCGCGGGATACCAGATTTATGATACGTCCGAAGCCTTGTGTCCGCATGACCGGGATGGCCGCCTTCAGGCCATAGTAGGGACCGAAGAGATTGACGCGTATAAGCTCCTCGAACTGGCCGGGTTTGTGGTCGGTTATGGGGGTCATAAAGCCCACTCCCGCGTTGTTTATAAGCACGTCCAACCTGCCGGTCTCATCCAGGGCTGTTTGTACCATCTCTTCGACCTGGGTCTGGTTCGAGATATCGACCTGTCTGGTAATACTGCCTTTTTCAGCCAGAGGTTCCAAGCCCTCCGCATGGCGATCCACAGCGAGTACTTTGGCGCCATCTTTTAGAAATCCCAGGCAAAGGGCGTGCCCGATGCCGCTCGCGGCCCCGGTTATAACTATGGTCATAGATTCAAGGTTCAATTTGCGTACCCCCGTATTTCAAAAGCTGCCGTTTTCATTCTTCTCAGCCGGATGGCTTGATAAGAGATTCGATGAGCAAAGGTTAAGTTTCAATATGGTTTCAGACCGGAGTTGTCAAGTCAATAAATCAGAAATGTGTAATTGATTGTTCGGAAATCTCGCCGAGTGTTTGGTGACTGCTTTTTAGTCATATGTATGACTCACTTCCAAAATTGAGGATTCCGAGACGATATCCTCGTTTTTTTGATCTGGGCCAATGAGCCCAATACATGATATATTTAGACTCACGGCGAAGAGTTTTCTTGACAGTCAAAATTTCGATGGATTAGTATGTCCATACGAGGAGAAAATCAGCTTAGTCGGATTTCACATGATCATAGCTGGAATATGTCGAGGTAGGCTGATGAATTTCAATACAAGATCGATCTGGTATCTACAACCTGGCCGTAGTATAAAGGACCAAGAAACAGATGTACTTCAAATTTCACAATGGAGGGATGAAAAATGTCCGTTGATGGTAAATGGAACCTGAAAGTCAGCACACCAATGGGAGAGCAAACGCCAGTATTAACTCTTAGCGTAAGTGGAAATGAGTGTAGCGGCTCATTTGCCGGCGCCCAGGGCTCGGCTGAGTTCAGTGGGGGTAGTGTTGAAGGCGATAAAGTAAGCTTCAGTCTCGAAGTTGAGGCGATGGGCCAAAAGATAAAACTCGAATGCAGCGCTACAGTGGATGGTGATCAGATTAGCGGTGAACTCAAGAGTCCAATGGGCCCGGCTCAATTTAGTGGAGAAAGAGCTTAAGCGAAGACTTTTTTTAAAGGTCAATAATTGGTACTTCCTTTACCGTACATTTTCTGGATGTTGATTTAGCAGACGAGTGGAATGGTTTCCGTGAGGAAACGTCTAACCTTTTTCCGGCCAGACAGGAAATCCTAGCTACTCGACTGGTGGCTGCATGGTATTCGGATACTCTTAGAATCTGAATTCGAATGTGCTTAACAGAGGCGGTCTCCACGTGCAAAGCCGGGCGGATACTTATTGATGAGTATTTCAGGCTTAATACACGCGATACCGTCTCTATCTTCCCCGATTACAATTCAGGCTGAAAGAGGTGATTTCTCAGTATCAAATTTTGCGGCTAGAATTTAGTCAAACAAGAAACAAATTTAAAATAATTTTCCTATACCGCTGGTATCTTGCTCAGAAAGAGCATCTGACCCTGTCCACCGGACAAGGCTTA
>JAZGHI010000257.1:0-4608 GCA_036480955.1 Candidatus Adiutricales bacterium | reverse complement strand
TTAGCCCGCGAGTTTCTAGTAAATCTCCCCTTTAAACTGACCGATTCGCAGATAAAGGCGTTGAAAGAGATTCAGCAGGCCATGGCCGCGCCGCATCCCATGCACCGCCTGCTTCAGGGTGACGTGGGCAGCGGCAAGACCGTGTTGGCCGCGGCCGCGGCCCTGAGCGCCGTTGAGGCCGGATACCAGGCCGCTTTCATGGCGCCCACGGAAATCCTGGCGCGCCAGCATTTTCAGACGCTTCTTAAACTTACGAGGCCGCTGGGTCTCGAACCGATTTTATTGGCCGGGAGTCTGCCCGAAGCGGAAAAAAACAAGGCCCGTGAGAAGCTGGCCACCGGCAAGGCCAGGCTGGTTGTGGGGACGCATTCCCTGTTTTCAGCCAGCGTGAAATTCAAAGCCCTGGGTCTAGCCGTAATCGATGAACAGCACCGATTCGGCGTGGCTCAGCGCCTGGCCCTGAAATCCAAAGCAGAGCGGCCGGATATGCTGGTCATGACCGCCACACCCATACCCCGTTCCCTGGCCTTGACCCTGTACGGCGACCTGGATCTATCAATCATCGAGGGCCTGCCGCCGGGCCGGAGTCCGATAAAAACTAAGGTGTTTACCCCAACAGACAGGGAGCAGGCTTACGACCTGCTCGCTCAGGAGGTTTCCATGGGCGGACAGGCCTTTGTGGTGGCTCCCCGGATCGAACCAAAAGACGACGAGGTTGAAAACGGAGAGGACCTTTCCGCCGCCGAGGATCTTTTCAAGTTCGTCTCCAGTACGGTTCTGCCGCAAGCAAAAGTCGGGCTGTTGCACGGCCGGATGAACGCTGAGGACCAGGAGAAGGTTCTTGAATCCTTTCACCAAGGCCGGACCAGAGTTCTGGTGGCCACAACCGTTATTGAAGTCGGTCTGGACGTACCCGGAGCCACGGTGATTTTAATAGAGAGCGCCGACCGTTTCGGCCTGGCCCAACTTCACCAGCTTCGCGGCCGCGTGGGCCGTGGGGACAAATCCGCCCGGTGCTTTCTGGTCAGCAGCCGAATGGATAATCTTTCCACACAGCGTCTGGAAATTGTGGCTGGTACTAACGACGGCTTTGTCCTGGCTGAGGAAGATATGAAACTTCGCGGACCGGGAGACGCGGCCGGAATAAAGCAATCGGGAATGCCAAAACTAACCTGGGCCCGCCTGCCGGAAGATCTGCCGCTTCTTTTACAGGCCCGCGATCTGGCCCGCGAAATGATAGCCAAGGACCCTGAACACGCCCTACCGGAATTCAGGCTGGTCCGTGAAGTAGTCGACCAGCTAGACGAGATGATCCAGGGCGAATTGATTGAAGCCGGCTAATGAACAATCACTGACCACAGGCTCTGCCGGTGGTATGAGAACGGCCCCTAAAAGGGGCCGTTAGTCTAAATCTAATGTTGTCTGCTCTTGCTCTGCCTGGAGTTTTTCTTGATGTCGGATATACTCACCAATACCTTTTTCATCCAGGCCAACCGTACTCTCGCGGCAGCCGGGTGCCATGGACGCCTATCGGCCATGCATCCCTGGATTCCGGCCAACTATTCTGGATGAGAAATCTTTTCTACGTTATCAGCGTATACGGTGAAGCCCGCGTGACCCATTCGCTGGTGGGGTACTCCTGGCTGATTTTCTTTTCAAGCCATTTCAGCCAGCTCACATCGTTTGTGCTTTTAAAGCGGGATACACCGAGCAGGTAGACAGCCTCCGGAGCCGCGCCGCTGGCCGGGTATGTTTTCTCGACTATTTCCAGGCGCGTGATCGCGCTTTCATAATCACGAGTATTAAAATCGACCCAGGCCAGTCCTAGCAGGACAAACGGCATGAATTCCAGCGGCGGGAAAAATCCAATTCCCCGGTAATGTTCCTTGCCGTTCTGATCCAGAATGAGCAGGCAGGGGGTCCATTCACACCGGTAATCAGCAGACAAGGGAACATGATCAGCCGGTATTTGAAGCGGAATAACGTGCTCATTCACGAATTGGATCACTTCCTTATTTGGGTACGTACCTGTACCCATCTGTTTGCAGCCGATTCATCCCGGCGAGAAAAAATCCAGGAAAACGTGCTTGCCGCCTTCTTTGGCCAGACCTAACGCCTGGTCAAAATCATTGATCCATTCCATATTGTCTGCCATAGCCCTCTCCTTTTGTATCGATGTTCCCACCTTTTTACATGCGAACAGTGCTTGTTCATTATTCGGCGTTTCACCACAGTTTTTCTTCACACCGACTCACTTTAATATATTGATTATACTATCTGGATTTCATGACCGCCAGGCTCAGTGCTTTGTCTCCTTTTCATATCCTGATGACATTCTCGTTTGTTTGGAATGAAGAGTATCGTATACTTAATTAATCTGTTCTTTTTTCGGTCCTGGCTTCTTTCGGCTTTGTGAATTACCCGAAATGATTTGTCATAGAAAACATGCGACCCTGAGGTGGAACTTCCTTTCTAACAAGCCCCCGCCTTTAATTCCTTGACATAACCTCCATAAATACAATATTCTGCACCGAATAATCCAGAAACAACCGTAGCAGAACCACCACCTCTAACCGTTAGAAGACCAACGTAATGAAGTTCCTGGTTTTGAAATATCCGATTTGACGCTCCCGGGAGAGTTCCGTTGAACTCTTTTAGGGGGCGTTTGGGTTTTGCGTGGGACCAAATCATATTTAAATTTGACTCATATGAAGGAGATATTATTATGGCAGAGCATCCAAATGTAACACTCTTGAAGAAGGGATATGAGGCTTTTGGTAAGGGTGATATGGGAACTCTTTCCGAGTTGTTTGATCAAGATGCGACCTGGCACGAACCGGGAGAGAACCCACTTTCAGGCGATCACAAAGGGCGAGACGCTGTATTAGGCTTTTTGGGCCAACTCGCTGTATTATCCAATGGTACTATCAAGGCCGAAACGCATGATATCCTGGCAAATGATGAACACGGAGTGGGATTAATCAATGTCACCGGCAGTCGAGAGGGGAAAGAGTTAAACATTAAAACAGCTCATGTGTTCCATATAAAAGACGGGAAAGTTACAGAGGTCTGGTCATTTCCGGAGGATCAGCGTGCAAATGATGAATTCTGGTCTTAGACAGAGGTTTGACCACAATTCTAGGTAAGTCCCCGGAATTCCGGCCCGCCCACGGCGGCGGGTAAAGGAACGGTGTTTGTATTTCAAAAAATAATTCCCGTGCGACTGACTGGCAACAGGTAGGGGCGAATCTTGTATTCGACCCGAGTTGGATTCGGGCGATCACAGACCTTTTTCGGGTGTCCAGCCGGACACCCCTACGGCTAGTATTGCCATCCGTCATTCCGGCTAGAACGTTTCCCTTTAAAGCGTTTGTTTACACAAACACGTGGACGTGGGATTGTTTACTTAGAGCGTTTTCCTTGGAAAACGCGTAAATGGGAGATTGTTTACGAAGTAAACAATTACGTAAACAATTTCAGTAAACAATTTGGAGCGTTTGCGGAAATTACATTCGTCATTCCGGACTTGATCCGGAATCCAGGTCTGCATGGCCGACAAGCGGCCATGGCACCCGGCAGAGCCGATGGCTTAACTTTTTCAAATTAATTCGGATAAGATGCTGATAAAGCCGCCATTACTCGTAGAGGAAGCAGGATACGAGATGATCAGGGCCCATTTCCCTCAGTACAGGTTCTTCTTCGGCGCAATGGCTTTTGGCGTTAAAACAACGCGTATGGAAACGGCAGCCTGAGGGAGGATTGTGAGGGCTGGGGACTTCACCTGAAAGGATGATACGCTGCCGCGTGGCCTCGACCCTCGGATCAGGAATGGGGACCGCGGAGAGGAGAGCCTGCGTGTAAGGGTGCAGAGGGCTCTCATACAGGTCGCTCCGGGAGGCTATTTCAACTATTTTCCCCAGGTACATTACGGCAATGCGGTCGCTGATGTGACGAACCACGGCCAGGTCGTGGGCGATGAAAAGATAAGTGAGGCCGAACTGTTCCTGAAGCTCCTCGAGGAGATTGATGGTCTGGGCCTGGATTGACACGTCCAGGGCCGAGATGGCCTCATCGCACACTATAAAATCAGGCTGCATGGCCAGCGCTCTGGCTATCCCTATACGCTGCCGCTGTCCTCCGCTGAATTCATGGGGGTATCTATTGGTCATGGCCGGATTAAGCCCCACTATTCTGAACAGCTCCAGCACACGATCCCGGTATTCCTGACCACTTGCCAGATTGTGTATCTTCATGGGCTCACCCACAATATTACCCGCGGTTCTCCGGGGATTCAACGAGCCGTAAGGGTCCTGGAAAATGATCTGCATTTTACGCCGGAGGGGGCGCAGATCCTTCTTGGTGAGATCGCATAAATTCACGCCTTCAAAAAATACAGAACCCGCGGTGGGCCGGTAAAGCTGAAGTATGCATCTGCCGGTGGTGGTCTTTCCGCAACCGCTCTCACCCACCAGGCCCAGTGTTTCACCTTTTTTTATGGAGAAAGTGACACCGTCCACGGCCCTGATATCGCCTATTTTTTTTCGGCGGATTATCCCCTTAACGAGGGGAAAATACATCACCAGGTCGTTGACTTCCACTATGTTGCTA
>JAZGHI010000256.1:0-2865 GCA_036480955.1 Candidatus Adiutricales bacterium | reverse complement strand
TGTGATCGGCGGAACCGGACCGGGAATCACCAACATTGTCCACACCCAGGGCTGGATCCACTGCCACACACCGGCTATCGACGCGTCCGGTATCGTTAAAGCGGTAATGGACGAGTTGTTCGAGTATTTCACTGAGAAGAGACTCCCCAATAAGCTGCGCATCTCGCTGGCCTGTTGCCTGAACATGTGCGGCGCGGTTCATTGTTCGGACGTGTCTATCCTGGGAGTTCACCGGAAACCTCCACTGATTGAGCATGACCGCTTAATCAACGTCTGTGAGGTGCCGACAACCATCGCTTCCTGCCCCACGGCGGCCATCAGACCTTATAATTTCGAAGATGAGGCCGGCGAAAAGGTCAAGTCGGTGCAGGTCAATAACGAACGGTGCATGTTCTGCGGCAACTGCTACACCATGTGACCGGCCATGCCTTTGGCCGATCCTGAAGGCGATGGCGTGGCCCTCTGGGTTGGCGGCAAGATTTCAAACGCCAGGTCCATGCCGAAGTTCTCGAAACTGGCCATACCTTTCCTGCCGAATAATCCGCCGCGCTGGCCGGAAGTTGTTGATGAAGTAAAGAATATCGTCGAGGTTTATGCCGCCGGAGCGCGCCCGTACGAGCGTATGGGTGAGTGGATTGATCGTATAGGCTGGGAAGAGTTTTTCAGCCTTACCGGTATTGAATTCACCCATTTCCATATCGATGATTACCGTTTCGCCATGACCACCTGGCGTAGCACTACTCAGTTCAAATTTACCGAGTAGCCGCATGGAACACGAAGACTTAAAAAAACAAGTCTTCGACATGGTGGCGAATAGCCAGAAGAAGATAAAACCAGGCGACCTGGTCAGGACGTTGGCCAGGTCGCTTGGGATTGATAAAAAGCTCGTTAAGGAGGCCATCTCCGAACTCGTTTCAGAGGGAAGACTCCTTTATACCTACACCGGACATTCCTGGTTGGAAATCCCGTCGGATAAAAAGTGAACATTTCCTGTCCTCGCCTGGTTGTGGCCGCCCTTCGGGGCGGTGGCGGCAAGACGACTATTTCTCTCGGTCTGATAGCCGCCTGGCGGCGGCAAGGCCATCTGGTAGTGCCTTTTAAAAAAGGGCCGGATTATATAGACGCCGGTTGGCTGTCCCTGGCGGCCGGCAGGTCTTGTTTTAATCTTGACACCTACATGATGTCCCGGGAAAAGGTACTCGCCTCTCTGGCCCTGAGGTCCGCACGAAACGCTGACTTGTGTCTCATCGAAGGCAACCGGGGCCTCTACGACGGGACGGATGTGAGCGGAACCCACTCCACGGCCGAACTGGCCAAACTGGTAAATTCTCCTGTTATCCTGGTGGTGGACTGTACCAAGGTCACACGAACCCTGGCCGCCATAGTACTCGGTCTTAAGCAATTCGATCCCGCGGTCTCAATCCGCGGTGTGGTACTTAACCACGTGGCCACCTCCAGGCAGGAGGCCCTGGTCAGATCAACCGTCGAAAACTATACCGGTCTACCCGTATTAGGGGCGGTCCCTCGAATCAGAGGTGAAAATCTTCCCCAAAGGCACCTCGGATTGGTACCTGTCCAGGAACATCCCGAAACAAAACGGGTCTGCGACATGCTGGCCGATTTGGCCGAAAAACACATTAATTTAGACCAGTTGCTGGAGTTGGCCGGAAAGGCTCAACCCAAAAGCGCTCCGGCCGTTCTATGGCCCCAACCCGCTCCTGAATCTAAATCCAGGGTGAAAATAGGAGTGATCAGGGATTCAGCCTTCCAGTTTTATTACCCGGAGAACCTGGAATTCCTGGAAAAGATAGGGGCCGAATTGATTACTTTTTCGGCTCTGTCAGAAGGTAAATTACCTGAGGTTGACGCCCTTTATCTGGGCGGGGGTTTTCCGGAGACACACGCCGAACTTCTGGCCGGAAATGAGGATTTGAGAATAGCGCTTTTAAAGGCCGCCAAGGCGGGGCTTCCGGTTTACGCCGAATGCGGCGGTCTGGTATATCTTGGCCGGGAATTGATTTATAAAGGGAAAGTATTCCCCATGACCGGCTTCTTCCCCGTTACTTTCGGGCTTGAGGCACGCCCCCAGGGTCACGGTTATACAATTTTGGAGGCAGTGGAAACGAATCCTTTTTTTACTCCAGGGCAGGAACTGATCGGCCACGAATTTCACTACTCCCATCCTTTGGAGTACGATCCGGATCAACTGAAATTAGCCCTGAAAGTAAAAAGAGGCTTTGGATTTGACCAGGGTATGGACGGACTCACGAAACAAAACGTGTTGGGGATGTACACTCATCTTCATGCCTTAGGCAATACCACTTGGGCTGAGGCATTGGTGCAGCGAGCGGCCGAGTTCAGGGTTGCCCGGGATGCGAAGATGAAAAGGGATGTGAATGTCTCTTAAAGCCGAGGTTCGGTCTCTGCTGGCTAGTTACGATCAAGCCGGGATTTTATCGCTGGTAGATCAGAAGCACGCGGCTGTCTCCAGACTTAACCGGTTGCTTTTCGATAATGATCAGTTAATACGCTGGAGGGCGGCCGAAGCCCTGGGCTGGGTGGCAAAAAAAGATCCCTTCGCGCTTGAAAAGATCATCAGCCGCCTGCTTTATACCTTAAACGATGACTCAGGGAGTATCGGCTGGTTCACGCCGCAGGCCATAGGGGAAATCGGAGTCAACGATCCGGATTTGGTCGAAGACTTTTTCCCTATTATTATTGCTAATATCAACCGGGAAGTTTTCCGGTCCGGATGCCTGTGGGCCATTGGGCGCATGGCCCGGTCCCGCCCGGACCTGGTGGAAGAGGCCGGAGAATTGGTGACAAGGTGCCTGACCGATCCTGATCCCGCGGTTAGGGGCCTGG
>JAZGHI010000255.1:0-2429 GCA_036480955.1 Candidatus Adiutricales bacterium | reverse complement strand
GCTGTTTCACCAGCTTGATATTACTCGTATTCAAAGCGTAGGTCCTCATCTCAAGGGTGGTCTCGATGATATCATTGATATCTACCGATGTCTTTTCCTGTTTTTGCTGGCGGGCGAAGGTAAGCATCCTCCGGGTGATATTGGCTACCCGCTGGGCTCCCTCATAAATAATGTTTAAGTCTTTCCTTACATCTTCGGGAAGGTCTTTCTGCAGTAGTAGTCCCGAAAACCCGAGGACACCGGTTAAGGGGTTGTTTATCTCGTGGGCGATACCGGCCGACATCTCACCGATCGAGGCCAGGCGGCTTGTCATCGTAAGCTCTTCCTGCAGTTGTCTCTCCCTTTCTTCCGCCTGTTTGCGTTCGGTGGTGTCCCTTATGACAGCGATAAATCCAGTTAACTTGCCATTTTCCGATATAAAAGAACTCGTCACCTCACATGGAAATATCTCGCCATTTTTCCTCTTATACCGATATTGTTTGGTCATGACGCTTTTACCATGACCATATTCATCCTCAACGTCCTTACCTGCTTTAAGAAACTCCTCTCGGTCGATGAAAAGAAATTCTGTGTTTCGACCTATGCATTTCTCTGGCTTATACCCAAACACAGTCTCCACGGTCTGATTTACATACTCTATGGTCTTTTCCGGACGTTTAACGTTAATAATTACCTCTGGCAGTGAATTATTGAGCTTCTCTAGGTAATCACGGTGTTTTTGTATCTCTTCCTCAGACTTTTTACGCTCGGTGACATCAACAATGGTGCCAAATATTCTTTCCGGTTTTCCGGCATCGTCTAGAAGAATATTAGCAATAGAATGCAATGTTCTCTCTTCTCCATCCGGACGGATAATGCGAAATTCTGCGTTATAGTCCTTATCCCCTCGCTCGGCTTCCTCATTTGCCTTAATCCACCCATCCAGATCTTTAGGGTGAACCATTTTAGCCACCTTGTCCCTTGTTGGCTCCCATTTATTCGGGTCAACGCCAAACAACCGATAGGTTCCTTCGGACCAGACCAGCCTATTGGTATCAAGATACCGAGTGTAGTGACCAAAACTGCCAACAAGTTCGGCACTTCTGTAACGGCGCTCACTTTCTCTTAATGCCTCCTCTGTTTGCTTGAGCTCGGTGATGTCATCGAAAGTAATAAATACCTGATATGGCTTATCCTCTCCCGATCTAAATTGTGGAACGGCGCTGATATTGATCCATCTGAAAGCGCCTTCCTGTTTGTTGAAAACGCCCATCACTTGGTTGTTTACGGGCTGTCCAGTTCTTAACGATAAAAAAGCCGGACCTTCTTCAACGGGGTAGTCTGAGCCGTCCTCATGGATTTGTTTCAGGTGGTCTTTAATGGTCTCTACCGTATTAATTTGTCCGGCCTTTACCCCAAGAATACGCTCGGCTGCAGGGTTCATGGAGATAAATTTTCCATTCATATCCCGATAAATAACACCTTGGGCCATAGTATCGTATAAAGTACGGTATATTAACTCTGATTCTTCTAATGCCTTTTCTGTCTGCTTGAGCTCGGTGATGTCTCTGCCCAGGGCAATTGAACCCACTGGATTTCCTTCTTCATCCAACAGGTTTCCGGAAATCCATGAGATAGTTCTATCTTCACCGTTTTTACATCTGATTCGGGTCTTGAAATCTTCAACCTCTGCATCTCCAGCAACTATTTCAAGGTATTTACTGAAAATCTCCTCCCGATATTTTTCTTCGGGGTATGCCCACTCCCATACTTTACTATGCCCAATGGTCTCTTCTTTTGAATAACCGCTGATCTTTTCTGCGGCTTTGTTCCAGACTAGAACATTTCCTTTATCATCGAGAACATTGAGCCAGATATCCACATTATCAATGATACGCTGTTGGAACTGAGTGAGTTTGTAAATATCTTCCTCAGCCTGCTTGCGCTCGCCTTCTTGAGCTTCCACTGAGGCAATCCGCCGGCGAAGTTCTGCCAATTCTTTTATGATTTGCTCCTTTGTCTTATCTTGGTCCTTCATTTTGAGCACCCCCTTGCATGTAAGAGGTCGTATTTTAGATTCGGTTTAAACTTAAGAGCCACCAGTTCGTCATACTGTTTGGCGGTTCCGGCGCCTTTATTTTGTCACCATTCGTCCGTCCAGGCCAATCTTTTTGGCCCTACAGGTGCTCTACAAATTGGCATTTGAGTTTAGTCCCTATCGACCTGATTGTCAATATTGCTAAAACCGGATTTTATTTTCAGTCTCTTTTAGATTTACCGCATTTGATTACGTGTGATGAATCGCGATAACTACATAGTGGTATCTCATTAAGGTGCCTATTGTGTCTAGCGGGAATAATACTCTAAGAGCACTGCTGGGGTGGGGGCTTGGCCTCCTCACTGATACGGCCGGTTTTACCGGTATCTGGTTTATCCCCGTCTACTGGATT
>JAZGHI010000254.1:0-2366 GCA_036480955.1 Candidatus Adiutricales bacterium | reverse complement strand
CGCGCAGGCGCTCATGGCCTTGCCAATTAAGGTTCGATTGAAAAAGATACTCAAAAGGACAACCAGAACAACCGTAATCCCGACGATCCATAACGTCTGAGGGGCAATGGTCGCGCCCAAAAAGGGTATGGGAGTCTCGCCGGAAAAAGAAGGCAGGGCAAAGGAATCTTTCCCCCAGCTGAACATGGCCAGCCCTTTGATAAGAATGGATAAGGCAATGGTAATGATCACCAGGCGCAGGACCGTAGTATCCCTGAGGGGAAAGATAGCGGCCCGTTCCATGAGAAGGCCCACCAGGGTCACGGCTGAAATGGTTATAAAAAAGGCCAGGGGCATGGGGATGCCGGCTGAATTGACCAGGGTGACCATGACCAGTCCCCCTAGCATTACAAACTCACCTTGCGCGAAATTTATGATCTCGGTGGCGCTGTAAATAATATTGAATCCCAGGGCCACGATGGCATAGATACTGCCCACCGTGATCCCGGTTATGACGTACTGGACTATCTGGCTAAAAAGCCCGCTGGAATCCATTAATAAATATTTAAAATTTTGTGGGGCCGGACGTCAGTCCGGCCCCAATGATTTTAGCTTCAGATAATATATCGCACGTTCTAATTAGTCGGCCAAGGCCCAGGTTCCGTTTTTAACAACTACCATGTCGAAAGCGTTCACATCCAGACCGTTATGGTCTGCGGGCGACATGTTGAAAATGCCGCCTGTGCCCGGAAAACCTTTCATGAGTTCCAGGTAGTCCCGTATCTTGGCCTTATCCGTGCCAACCGCCTCGATCGCCGCTTTAAGCAGATGAAGGGCGTCCCAGGCGTGACCGCCGAATGTGCTTACCCCTTTACCGAATTTTTTCTCATAATCGGTCTTATACTTCAGAGCGAAGGCTCGCTGGGCGCTCCACTTGGGCAGGATTTCAGCCATGACCACACGGCCCAACGGTGCGTAAACGCCTTCCGCGGCTCCACCGGCCAGTTCTATGTTTCTCTTGCTGCCGAAACCGTGGCTCTGGTAGAAGCGGAATTTTTTATCCATGCCAAGCTGCTTCCAATTCTTAAGCATGATGACCTGGGGCGGCGCAATGGTCCAGCCAATAATGGCCTGGGCGTCGGTTCCCCTGATTTTAGTAAGCTGGGCCATGACGCTGGTGTCTTTAGGCCCGAATACCTCGTCCGCCACAATGGTAATGCCCATTCTTTCAGCGACAAGTTTGAGCTGAGCGCGTCCGGCCCCACCGAAACCGGTGCTGCCGGTGAGCAGGGCGACTTTTGTCAGACCGTCCTTTTTCATGTGTGTATAAATAGCCTCAACTGCTGAGGTGTCGGTCTGAGGCGTTTTAAAAACCCATTTTTTAACCGGCTGTACTATTTGTATAGCAGCCGCGCAAGATATCTGGGGGATCTGAGCCTTTTCGATGACCGGGATTACAGCCATCGAAGAACCTGAACGGCTCGGGCCTATGATGGCCAGAACTTTGTCCTTCTTGATCAGGCGTTCGATTCTGTTTTTTGTCTTGGTGGCGTCACCTTCGGTGTCATAAATTATTATTTTAACGGGACGACCGTTAATACCACCGGCGGCATTAACTTGTTCTTCGAACATGAGGGCCGAGTTCCGTTCCGGTTCTCCCAGAAAAGACGCGGGACCGGTTATGGAGAAAACCGCTCCTATCTTGATGGGCTCGGCGGCTCGGGAGGCTACGGCCGGAAACATAATAGCTATGGTCAGAAGAGTCAAGATAGCGAATAGAATGCTTTTTTTCATAATAATTTCCTCTTTAGATTGAACGGAATTAAATACAAAAATATTTTTAGCAACTAATTTCCACAGGCGAACTGAATTGACGAATCCGGTTCCCACCTCCCCTCTTTATGGTGTACATTCAAGTACTTTTTTTTATATGCCTTTATAAAGAAATTGAATTTAAAAAACAAGAGATTTCTTAGAGCTCTTTGAAAGGCTACTTTTTCGATTGAATCTATATTCAGGAATCATCTCCAAAAGAGTTGATGAAAATGATAAGGATTCAAGGGGTCAAGGGTCTAAGGATTCGAGTGAAATGCTTAAGAATTACAGAGACCTGAAAGTTTGGCAAAAGTCATACGGACTATGTTTGGATCTTTATAGAACAACAAAAATATTTCCAAAAGAAGAAAGATACGGTCTGACATCTCAGATCAGAAGGTTCACCGTGTCGATTCCTTGCAAGTATCGCAGAAGGATATGGCCGGAAGACAACGGCAGACTACTTGAGATCATTATATATTGCCTATGGTTCTGTTTGCGAATTGGAGACCCAGGTTCTGCTTTCAGGTGATTTAAATTATGTAAATAAAGAAAATGTAAAGGCTCTCAAG
>JAZGHI010000253.1:0-4124 GCA_036480955.1 Candidatus Adiutricales bacterium | reverse complement strand
GAGATGTCAGACCATATCTTTCTTCTTTTTTAAAATTTTTTTGTTATTCCATAAAGATCCAAACATAGTCCGTATGACTTTTGCCAAACTTTCAGATCTCTGTAATTCTTAAGCATTTCACTCGAATCCTTAGACCCTTGACCCCGTGAATCCTTATCATTTTCATCAACTCTTTTGGAGATGATTCTAATTTTTATCTCAGAGCCCATTAGTTTAATAAATTTAATAAATTTCTTTGGCGTTTGAAAATTCAGCCAGGAATTTGGACATTTCATCCCTATCCAGGCAGTTGAGGACATCGGCTGACGTCAGCCAGCCCTTGCGGGCCACCTTGACTCCGAAGCGGACGTCACTCATCCCCCGGACCGAATGCGCGTCCGGATTGATCACCATTTTTACTCCCAAGTCTTTGGCCCCTCGCATCTCCCGCCAATCCAGGTCCAGGCGGTGTGGACTCGCGTTCACTTCAATAGCGGTCCCGGTTTCAGCCGCGGCAACGATGACCGCCTTCAAATCCACCAGATAGGGTTCACGGGCCAGCAGCAGACGTCCGGTGGGATGTCCCAGAAGCGTGGTAAACGGATTCCGAACGGCGTTAATTAAGCGCTGGGTCATCTCTTCCCGACCCATGGTGAAACTCGAATGGACCGAGGCCACGACAAAATCGAATTTTCCCAGGATATCATCCGGGTAGTCAAGCGAACCATCAGCCAGGATGTCGGATTCGATACCCCAGAACAGCCCAAAATCAGGGTATTTTCCCCTGATTGATTCGATCTCTTCCCATTGGCGCTTAAGCCCGTCAGGGGTAAGCCCCCCGGCGTAGGCCGCGGTCTGGCTGTGATCGGCCAGGCCCAGATACTGGTAGCCGTTTTCCAGACACCACTTGACAGATTCCATAATGGATTGGCCGCCGTCGGTGAAATTGCTGTGTACGTGAAAGATACCTTTTATATCCTTAAGGTCTATTAATTCGGGCAGAGTCTTTTTTTCCGCCGCCTCGATTTCGCCTAAATCTTCTCTAAGTTCCGGAGGGATAAAACCAAGGCCCAGTGATTTAAATATCTGGTCTTCAGAATCTGCCCGGATCGTTCCCTTCTGCCGGTCCGCCAGCCCGGACTCGGACAAATCAAAACCTTTTTCCCCGGCAAAGGCCTTCATGGACCTAAAATAATCCTGGCTTCCGGTGTGGTAATGCCAGGCAAAGGCAAAGGTCTCCTCTGTCACCAGATAGATTCCGGCCTCATCTCCCAATTTCAATTTCACGGTAAGTTCGGCTGGATTATCCGCGTTGAGGGATTGGACCAGTGGTGAACGGCCTATATATGAAATCACTGATTCCGGGTTATTGGTTGAAGCCACCAATTCCAGTTCATTTACGATCTCGTTTGACCGTCTGAAACTTCCGGCCAATTCGCATTGCTTGACCCATGGACATTGGCCTATAATCCCGACTAATTCAAGGGCCGATTCTTCCATCTCAGCCCAGAGAGAAAACCCCCGGTATTTTTTTAAGGTCTCGATTCCCGTCAGGACGTTTTTTTGCGTGGTGGACCCGAAACCTTTCAAAGTAACCAAGCGATTTTCGAGACAGGCGTACTCCAACTCTCCCAGGCTGGTAATCCCCAGATCTTCATAGAGAATTTTAACCTTTTTCGGCCCCAGTCCCTTTATCTTCAGAACCTCTAACAGACCCTCGGGGAAGGAACTCTTTAACTCATCCAGATACCTGAGACGGCCGGTGGTAATATATTCATTTATTTTTTCATTAAGGGCCTGGCCGATGCCCTTTATTTTCCCTAATTCACCTGTCTCGGCCAGGGCGGCCAGGTCGCCCTCCATGGCCAGCACGATTCTGGCCCCTTGCTGATAGGCCCTGATCTTAAAAGGATTCTCTCCTTTTAGTTCCAGAAGCAGCGCGACTTCTTCCAGAATACTGGATAGTTCTTTTCGATCCATGACGCGATAACCTCCAGCAAACGCATATTAACTTGTCTGGACGGGCCCCCGCCATCCAGGAATTAAAACAGGCGAAGCAGGGTGGCCGGAGGATAGGATGTGTTAATAAAAATAGATTGTCGGACGGTAACAATTCCGTGCCCTGCACAGACACGGGGAGAGATCAGAGGACGGCAGACAGCGCCTTGGAATCCTAATCCTCAAAAATAATCTTGTGGTTAACCAGGTTAATGGCCTTTAATCTGCACTTAACCACCTTTTGTTCACCAAAAATACTCACCATCCGAAAACTGTCGTCCGTCTCAGGTTCGATCAGATCCACGGCCTCGAGCAGTAATTCCTCTTGGCCGTCTTTGATAATATAAGCCGCGGCTTCACACATTTTCCATAAACTCCTTGATTTTTTCTTTGATTATGATGTCGACCAGGTGGGGCAGCGGATCGCCGGTCATGCCCACCACGTCAATATTTTCCTGAGATAGGGGCAGGAGGATCTTAGGCGCGGCGCTGGAACAGACAGCCTCGGCCATCCTGGGCGTGACCTCGCCCATCATGGCGTTGGGCCAGGTTATAGAAATGGGTCCAATGATCAAATCGACTTCGCCCGCGGTACGGAAGATGGCGTTTTCTCCGGTGGCCCCTCTGTTGGCCCTGGCCTTCATCATTTGAGCAGTGGCCGCGGCGTTAGTTCCCAGGGCCAGAATTTCCACGGATTCACCGTAGGTTTCCCGAAGGCCCTTTATTAAGGTAGCGCCCATACCGCCACCCTGCCCATCTATGACGCATATTCTTTTTGGCAGAGTTTTTTCCTCCCCTTTTGAATGCGTACCTAACCGGTGACAAAGATACTCTAACGGGACCCGTTAATCAAGCCGGATTAATTTGAGCCGTGTCATTTTAAATTAAACGGAATTTGGCGGAGTGTGGGTACCAGATATAGTAGTTGGTCAGATTGATCGAAAAACTACTAATACGTGCATGACCAGGAAGTATGTCCCAGCCAGGCCCCGTTAAAGACTACCGCGGGTAATAGTAACTTTTTCCGTTATCGAAATAAAGCACTTGCGATATTATTATTTTAGATGATTCCTATGACAAAATTCTATATAGATTTGGACGTCATCTCCCCCATCTTTTTTAAAATGTCTTCTGTAACCGTGTCATTGGCCTTGATCAGGTCAACCTTAGGTATGCCTCCGAAGAGCTCATAAGCACGGTTCAACACTCTATCGTTCCAGATAGTGTCTAGATTGTTGCCGGTCAATTTTTCTGCCTTTTTTCCAGCCTCGGATCCACCCAGCCATCTAACTACTATTCGGTTAATATAGTCTACTGATTGGGGGTTAATGTAGGGGTCTTTTTGAATGGTTTTTGCCTCTTCGGGAGTAAGCCGCCGGTTTTCAATCAGCCAGGCTAGCGAGACCATATCATGTGCCACGAGCGACTCAGAGGCAATTATGAATCCTAGGTCCGGTTCCGAAATATATCCCCTATCCGGTCCAAAGGTGGTAAGGATCTTTGTGGCTGAAGTCAGAACAAGCCTCTGTTTATCCTTAATCGAGGGTACTGTATTGGCCTCAGCTGTCTTCTCTTGAAAGGTGGATGCATCACGATGAAATTCGAGGCGGGAGTCATGCCGAAAGTAACCGACCACAGTCTTCATACCCAAAGAGGAGCCGGCGAGCAGGTGACGGCCGCAACGGGGCATGAGAACGATGTGGTTCACTTCATTCAATATCTTAGGCACCATGATTCCGGCCAGCCAATTCGAGCCCGATACAGGTCTGTCCTCAAAGAATGCCTCCCAACCATCTTCTTCGGGGAAATAGAGTTCAGCCCCCGAGGCTAAAGCGGCTGTGGCGATACCGCTTTTATTCATCAGCTCACGGGTGCTGCCTGTTATTCTGTCAGGGTCTAGCTTAACATGCTCAACCCCGGCCATGTCACTTACCACGACCCTCCCGGCTCCTTTTTTCTTTAATAACTCGACCATTGTTTTGATACCTACCGGGTCGGTAGTGGCCGGATAGGGGTTTCCCGAGTTTAGAGCGATTTTTATCAGAACGGTGTCACCCTTTGACAACCACGAGAAGTCGGTGGCTGCTTTTGCCGCGTATCTTACCGCATCCGCCACGACATCATCATTAGCTCCTTTCACAATACCG
>JAZGHI010000252.1:0-14015 GCA_036480955.1 Candidatus Adiutricales bacterium | reverse complement strand
TATACTTGGGCGCGTAAAAGCCCCACCCATCGTGCAGATTCAGCAGGAAGTCGCTTTCGGAGATGAGTTTTTTAAGAATCGCTACGATCCGGGAGTCATAATCTTCTTTAAGCTTCTTCCCGAACTTATGATTCATATCGCCGTTTGCACCCCGCTTAAAGAGCAGGATCGAATAGAAGTTCGCGCGTGGAACGACGATAAGATTGCCCCGTTTCATGGCAAAGTCGGCGTATAAATCTGCTGAAAGATACCCGCCCGGGTCATTACCCTGGATACCGCCTATGATCATAAGCGTGGGACCTTTTTGCAGACCATAGATTTTATAGACATTCAGCTCGTAGGGAGTGTCCTGAAAATAAACCAGATGCTCGCGCCGGGCCTCGGCGTTCAGTGAAGGCATATAAATAACAAGAAATAAAAGCAGCCCCACGAAATAAGGCAGACTCTTTAGCGGCTTAGTTGGCATTTGAAACCTGGAGTGTTTCCTTTACCAGCAATTCACCTTTGAGTGAATAGGCGAAAATAATGGCCTGGTCAAATTCCTCGGGGTTACTGATCTTTTTTATGGTCCCCCTGAACGTTTTACCGCGACGAATGGCGAATTGCAGACCTTGCCGGTAGTTGGCCGGTTCACCATTCGTTAATTTCACGGACGCCGGAAAAGGGGATAGTATGGGCGGGTTGGCTTTTGAGTTTACCAGCACGATAATCCTGTACCCCGAAACAAGATCGGTATCCTTACTTATTTTCTTTAAACTAAAACTGAAGCCTAAGGTGCGCTGGGTTTTGTCAGCGGTTAAGGTCAACTTGGCGATGCTTACCGGCGGTTTCTTGGCCGCCGGAGTCCCCTTTTCCTCCTTTTTCGTATCTTCGGATTGAGCCTTCACCGCCGCAGATTCGGACACAGACCTATCCTCAGAAGAACCGTCTGCTTTAGTGTTCAAAGCCGCACGGTCGGTTTGTTCGGCCTGGCTTAATTCTCTGGCCAAGAGGGGATATTGCCGGTCTAATTGGGATTGGATTTTATATTTCTTCACCAAGCGGGCCAGTTTTGAGTTCTTCCTCAGCAGATCTTTATTTTTCTCACGTAAATCTGCGTAGTCATTTATTATGAATATAGAAATAACTATAAATATTGTTAAAAAGACTGAAATGGCCAAGAGATAAAAGCCCCAAACGTGTGTTCGCCGGACTTGACCTAGCCCATGTACGAAAATGATATGCACCCGTTCTCTTTTTTTCTTGCGACTGGCTATGGTTTTCCTCCTGCTCTCATCTCACGCCAAGACTCTTCCTTTATTTGCCAATTCTCTTGGAATTTGACAAGGACGAGTTTTTTTAGGCCACGATCCTGGTATTGCCTTGAGCGAAAGTCTTGGATGAAAGTGACCTCCGCCTGAGTCCGATTTACATTAATCTTCAGGTTCCTGACTCCAATGGATATGTCTGAATATCTATTAAACACCAGGGTCTTATGCCTTTTAAAAGACTCCAAATTTAAATCCTGATTTAAATTCCTAAGACGGAAATTCGGATGGTAGTGGCTGAAATAACTTTTTTGGTCTTCCGCACTCCAGTCTTTCAACCAATTTTCTAAAAGCCGCCGAATCTTCTCACGCTCAGGAAGGGCGGAGGGAATTTTTCCTTTCTGGCCTTCCCTGATATTTGAAAGGGCCAGACTGGCCATTTGCGCTTCCTTTATCACTCTGTTCCGTACAGCGAGGGGTAATGTTTTTGGTGCCAGCCTGGGTGGAATGGGTTTCCAGACTTCAGAGCTTATCTTATAACCACCCTTTCGCTGAACCAGGTACAACCTTTTCTCCCCTATGTTAGAATAAGAATCGCCCTGGTAATTCTGGTTAAAAATTACCACAACCAATCCTTGATGCCTGAATATGCGGAGGTTATCAAATCTGATACTGATTTTTTTGTATTTGAGGGCGAGGCGGGATTTTTTCGACATCCAGTCGGCATAATCAATCCCGATGTTGTTGGTGAACTCACGATCGTAAAATGATCGATAGCGTGATATATCTTTTTTCTCCCACGCCCGGCGCCAGTATTCAACGAAAGTTTTAATCTGAGTCGCCTCGTCCCTGATTTTTTCAATGGGTTCGTATTCCACTTTATTGTAGATAATGATTGGAGTGTCCTGGAGCCGGATGATTTCCTCCAGTCTCAAAAGATCAATGTTGTTTAAGGCGATACAGCCGTTGGAATCCCAAGGCAGTAGTTTCCGGTCGCTGCCGTGCAGCCAGATGCCGTTTCCGGTCTTGCCGAGCCGTAAATCCAGAAAATTGGGGTAGTCCATGGCGTAGGCCAGGATGCCATAGATTGGCGCCAACTCTCTTTCGAGATACTTGGTGGTGAAAATATAAAATCCCTCAGGTGTCTTCAGGTCGCCTTCTTCTTCTTTGTCCCCGATTTTCTCCCCGGTCGATACCTCAAATGAATCCTTCACAAAGTAACGGCCGCCATTGTATTCATACATGAGCAGAGACTGGGAGGCCTTTTCCGCGACGAGAACATGGCTGACTTTCCCTGCCCCAGGCTCGATCAGAGCGTCGGGGATCCTGGAAAGCGGTCTGCCGGTCACGGGATTGGCCACTGCCAAAACCGGCGTGAGTAGAAAAATTATGACCAGAAATAATAGATACCGGGGCGGTTTTGTTCTCGTTCGTCTCAGAATTTTATCAACCCTCCAGATTAAATGTCAGTCTGGTTTCTCCTAATACACCGGTCAGGATAAGATGGAGCTGGCCGGTGGCCTTTATCGGCTTCGGGATCCGAAATTGAATGCGATAAATTTGATTCCAGGGAGTAATGTACGGGTAAAGCTGTTCTAATTGAGTCCGCTGCTTTCTCAGGTTCTGAATCTCTGATGGGGGAAAACGCCCCAAACCCTCTTTTTCGATGTAAATCCTCCAGATCGAATCCCTTGAATCCAAACGAGGTTGTTCAGGGTCCGGGGAATAAACCGCCAGAATGAATTCAAGGTTATTTTCGGACATAGCTTGTTCATCGGCCAACATTTTTTTCTTTATCTGGGAGTCCAGATGGTAATCCCAGGCGAATTTGTTTACGTATGCCCTTCGAAAAGCGCTGGACCGAAAGGTGCCTGAAGTAAGGAGAATGGGATCGAAGCCTTTGTAGATTTCCGTGTGCACAGTCCAATTTCTAAGGGCTTCTTCGTACAAAACCTGACTCGAATCACCGGGGTCCCGCGAAACGGTTCTGAAGGAAGAGCAGCCCGTTCCCATGACCAGGACAAGCAGCATAATGGCCAGAGGACAGCCGAAAACTGGAAAGCGGTGTCTATGTTCAGGTAAAAAGGCCAAAATTGTTTTCGGAAAGATCATCAAGAGAGTTATACAAGTGTAAATGAAATGATGTCTACTTTAAAACTCCAGAAAAAATCAGTGTAACGTCACTCCAAGATGCTTTTTTCTCCCTTGTCACATTTTTATATAACGAGTTTCAGCGTTTCCGTATCTATATTGCCGAAGGTTGATAGCATTTGCGTTAGATTAGCAGTCTCGCTGGAAAAGGTCAAGATGTTTGGATTTCTTTCAACATCGGATCACGAACCATCTTTTTCACCCGTTTCTAGGCGCTTTATGTATATAAATAAGCATGTTAAATCCGAACTGGTAATTCTGGCCCTCAATATGTTACACTATCTTTATGACCATCCAGAAACCATTTTCAGAAAGACTGCGGAGACTCAGGCGGGAAATGAACCGGGCAGGCTGTTCGGCCCTGCTGATTACGAAACCGGAGAACCGACGATATCTGTCCGGATTTACCGCTGTTGACACTCAACTTGACGAATCCTCAGGCCGTTTGCTGATTACAAAAAAAAATCAATACTTACTGACAGATTTTCGTTATGAAATACAAGCGGCCAAGGAGGCCAAAGGATTTACGGTAGTCATTTACAAGGCCGGCTTTGTTTCCGACCTGGTCAGACTCTTAAAGCAACATCGGAACCCGACCCTAGGTTTCGAGGAAGTGCATACCACAGTGGCCGCTCATCGTGAACTGAGTAAATCGCTGAAAGGTGTGAAGCTAGTGCCGCTGACTGGATTAGTGGAAAACCTTCGCCGGATCAAGGACGATTGGGAAGTCAGACGGATCGTTCGTGCTCTTCGGATCACGGAAGAGGCTCTGGAGAGAACCTTGTCGTTCGTGAAATCCGGTATGGCCGAGATTGAAGTAGCGCGATATTTAGAAGAAGCCATGGTACAATTGGGCGCTGAGGGTCCGGCGTTTGATTCAATCGTGGCCTCCGGCCCCAACGCGGCCCTGCCGCATGCCGTGCCGACTAAAAGACGCATAAAAGAGTCGGAAACAATTGTATTCGACTGTGGAGCCAAATATAATGGCTATGGTGCGGATATGACCAGAACTATTGTATTAGGCAGACCGCGTCCATGGATTAAGCGCATATATCAAACAGTGCGCCATGCCCAATTGGCTGCTCTTAAATCCATCAAACCCGGCATGACCGCTATAAAGGCGGATTCTCTGGCCAGAGAGATCATCGAGGAAGCGGGTTATGGTGATAATTTCGGACATGCTTTAGGCCACGGTGTGGGTCTGGCCACTCATGAAGCTCCGTCTTTATCCCGCCTCCGTGATGATGAACTCGAAGCGGGGATGATTGTTACGGTTGAACCGGGGATATATATTGAAGGACGGGGTGGAGTGCGCCTGGAGGAGATGATTTTACTTAAAAATGATGGAAACCGACTGCTGAATCGGAATAGTAATTTTTACGACTTCAGTACAACCGCCAGCTAATCGCGATCATGCGTTGGAAAAACCATTTGATTTTAAGGCCGAATTGTTTTAAATCAAACTATCTGCTACGTGGCTCAAGGACATAAAAGGCCGAGAATAAAATAAAAGAGTTTTCTTGTTGATTGGCTATCTATTTTCCCGGAGTGCCTCGTTCTGCCCGGTAACGGATTTCGGATAGCCTGTGGACAAATCCATGATTCCGAAATAATCGGTAAAGGTTTATGGGATAACTTACGTGACCACAGACTCTAAAAATACCCGGCTCGATAAACTCGACCATGGGCTCTATGCTAATTCTACTTTCAGCGTGAATAATCGTGCTTTGATAGTAGATAACGACGAAGCTATCCTGACTATAATCCAGGCAACACTATCGCGTGTGGGCTATCAGGTCGATACAGCTTCATCTGGATCGAAGGCCTTGGAATTCTTCTCGAAAAAGGAATATGACGTCGTAGTAAGCGATTGGAAAATGCCGGAAATGGACGGCATGAATTTACTTGGCTTATTGAAAAAAAAATCTCCATATCTGGGTACGATCCTTATGACCGGTTACGGTACCGATGAGAGTGTAATAGACGCTTTCACCAGAGGGAAAATCAACTACTATTTATCGAAACCCTTTGAGCTGGAAGAGTTGCTCGAGACTGTCTCGGCCGCTGTTAGGGAACGCAAACTCATGCTTGGCACCAGGGCTTTTCGGGACAGACTCGAACAGGAGATTAAACGAGCCACGAATGAACTCGAACATAAAAACGCCCTTCTGGAGGAGAAACACGCTGAAACGGAAAATCTCTATAAAGAACTCCAGGCTAACCAGTCTGAAATAAAAGGTACAAAAGATTATCTGGAAAATTTAATAGAAAGCTCCGGCGACGCGATTATTTCAACAGACCGCGAATTGAAGATCAATCTTTTTAGCCGTGGCGCGGAAGAGATGTTTTTGAGCAAGTCTGATGATTATATGGGTTTCCATATTAGTAAAGTGTTTGCTCAATCTCGGGAAGAGTTGGATCGGATAATCGATCTCCTTGGTGATAAAAGCCGGCTGACACACTTCGAGGCCGAGGTAGACCTGGTCGAGGGCACTCGACTCTATACCACCATCTCCGTGGCCGTGCTCAAGCAAAAAGGTGAGGCTCAAGGCCTGCTTTTCATTATCAAAGATATTACCGAAAGAAAAAATCTCGAGGAGAAGTTACGCGCCAGTAATCTGGTTCTTGAAAAATTATCTATTACCGATGGTCTGACAGGGTTGTACAACTATCGCCATTTCCAGGAACGTTTGACAAATGAATTCCAGAGGGCCTTACGGTTCGGCAATGACCTCGGCCTGATAATGATTGACTTGGATAATTTCAAGCATGTCAACGATACTTACGGCCATCAAATCGGGGATGAAGTCTTGGAAAAAACAGCGGACATCATTCGCCACTCGATTCGCATCGTAGACACACCGGCCCGATACGGCGGGGAGGAATTTGCCGTGATTTTACCTCAAGCAGACCTGGCCAGCACAATCCGAGTGGCGGAACGTATTAAGACTTCTCTCGAACGTTTCTCGCGGGTACAGGATATAGCCGCGGGATTAAGGATTACAGCCAGTATAGGATTATCAGGATTTCCTGAGTCGGACTTAAAACTGCCGGAAGATTTGATTAGAGTGGCCGACCAGGCCCTGTATCGGGCAAAACAAATTGGAAAAAATCGTATCGTCGTTGGGCGGGGTGCGGAATTTGAATCTCTTGGAACAGGAGAACGCCTCACCCAGACAGAAAAACAGGTGATCCTCAGACGGGTAAGCCAATCTTTGCGTACCACCCTTAATTTGGAGGATATGCTGGATTATTTCATCAAAGAGATCACTGGCTCGTTAGGAAGCAGACACCAAAGAATCCCGTCCTCGATTATGCTCATGGACGAGAAACGGCAGCTCATAACTAAAGTCGAAAAGAACGTGAATCAGAAACAAAGGGCCGATTTTGAATACGCATCAGCGCAAGTTCTAGAAGAACAAGGTATCAAAACATTCCTCGATGAAGATAAACAAGGCCCGGTCAGCTCTTTCCCCATTATCATCGACAGTCCCGATGGAATAGAGGAAGTGGTCGGGGTGATAAATGTCGGAGTTGTGCCTTCTGATATTGATTTTATCCAGGATCTGGTTAATCAGGCCGCGCTGGGTATAAAAAACGCGAAACTTTACCGCGAGATGGAGCTATCAAAAACCTCTCTAGAAAGAAAGGTAAACGAGCTGACTTATCTGGCTCTCATGGGAATGACCCTTCAGCGAAACGCGCAGGTTCTGGAGGATTTCGAGGATGAAAACCGAAAATTGGTCACGCGTTGCGTGACCCAAATTGGCTTCGAAAAGGTGTTGTACTTTGATTACGACACCGAAAAGAGACTGCTCTCAGGAGGGGTTGATAACAGTCTTCACGGGAAGATGAAGCAGGACTCTTTTGATATTTCCCATCTGGACGAATCAAGCCGGCTTCTGAAGATTTTAACCCAGATGGGCAAATACAGTTATGTCCCGGCGCATTCTCTGGCTCTGGACGACGAATTGAATCCGCAAGATCGTCAGGTATTAGAGGCCATGCAAATCACCTCCGGTGAGGCGAGCCTAGTCCCGACTTTTGAAAAAGGAAACGTCAGGGGAATACTAATCACCGTCAAAGACAGCATTACGCCCGAAGACATGGAAGCACTCTCATTCTTTGCGCTCCATGCCGGTCTGATTATGGATAACCTAAGCCTGTCGGTTATGTACCGGAACAAGACTCAGCAAATAAAACTCCTTTACGACATTGGAAAAAAATTATCACTCGCCACAACTCCAGAAACCAGAGAGAAAGCGGCCCTGGAAATTCTGGAAAGTCTGACTGAAGTGCTTCGGGCTTCGGAGATTTCTCTCTACAATTATGTCCCTGAAGACCAGACCATGAAATTACTGGCTTTTACGTCTCAAACAGCCAACGTTGATGAAAAGCCGGCGGATCGCGTCGAGTTGAGCCAGAGCAAGGTAATGGGCCACGTTGTCCGGTCAACCCTGGAGGCCGGAATGTCGAAGCCTCTGGTAATTAATGAGTTTCCGGCGTTTTTGGACACTAAGCCAAAAAAGCGGTATGTTACAAAAAGCTATATAGGTATTCCCATGATGGTCGGGGAAGATCTGCTGGGTGTCATGAACATTACCGAAAAGATGGATCAAACCACCTTTGACCAGGCTGATCTGGAATTGGCTACGGCCTCGGCTAATATGCTGACCTCGGCTCTATATAACAATAATCTCTTTGATCGTTTGGAGAAAAGGGCCTTGAACGCCTACTATCAATTGATACGAGGCGTGGAACCTCTGGAGGCCGGGACAGAAACTGGTCATTCCGAACGAGTGGCCAGTCTGGCTAAAGGGATCGCGGAAGCTTCAGGACTCAATAAACGAGATGTTGACTTGACTTTCCGCTCGGCTTTCCTTCATGATATAGGGAAGATTGGAACCGGTACCAAACCGCATGCGGTAAAGGATCATCCGCGATTGGGCTCGGAGATGCTGAGCGACTGGCTCGGAGACGTCAGTCCTGGAATCCTTTGGCATCATGAGCGGGAAGATGGTCAGGGTTATCCTGACGGACTGCGGGGTGTCAAAATTCCCGGTATGGCCAAGATAATCGCGGTAGCGGACAGATTTGATAACCTCTATTTTGTCCCTAAACAGGGGCGGCGTCTGGATCTTTCTGATGCCCTGCTTCAAATACTGGACGAGACCGGATCTCACTTCGATCCGAAAGCAGTGGAAGCCCTGTTCAGAGCCCTCATGGGGCAAAAATTGCTAGTGAATAAGCGCCCACTCGGCTTAAAGCCCAATTTTATCCAGCGAATTACTGAAGCATTATCCGATCAAATCGGCTCAAAGACCTCCCACCGGATAAATGATCAAGTGAGGAAGCGCTTTTTAAGTCTTCTTACAGATTTAACCCCCTAGGAAGTATCACCAGATATGACGGAAAAGGAAAAAGACATTCAGGTCCGTATAGAACGCCGATTTAAAGGGCATGAGGATGATGAGATAATGATGGCTATAAAGGAAATCTCCACGCGTTATTTAATCAATCAAATGAGAGAAAAAAGTGAATGAAGTTGGGATGAAAACATTTGATGTGCTGATGGAGAGAATGGAAGATTTACCCTCTCTGCCATCGACTGTCGTGGCGATTTTAGACGTCCTGAATAACCCTGAATCTTCGGCCAACGAGCTGTCCGAAGCCCTGAGGCACGATCAGTCTCTGGCCTCGCGGGTCCTCAGGTTGGTGAACTCGGCCTATTACGGTTTCCCGCGCAAGATAGATACACTTCGGATGGCGGTCACTATTCTTGGGTATACCTCTATCCAAAATATCATTTTAGTCACAAAAATATTTGAGGTTGTTCGAAGCGGGTCAAAGGAACACTCTCTCAATCGGAAACGTTTCTGGCGCCATAGCTTAGGGTGCGGTGTGACTGCCCAAATAATCGGTACAAAACTCGGCTTGAGAGAAGGTGAGGAGATTTTCCTGGCCGGCCTTCTCCATGATATCGGTAAAGTCATCCTTGACGCTTTTTTGCATGAGGAATACTCACGAGTCATCGAGGTGTCCTGGAAAAAAAACATCTTATTATTTGAGGCGGAAGAGCAGATTCTGGGTGCGACACATGAGGATTTTGGGTACTGGTTGGCGGAGGAGTGGAGTTTACCACTCAATTTAACCGCGGCCATTGCTCACCATCACGACCCGGTCCAGGCCGGTGACCAGATGCTCATCGCAAGCCTGGTTCACATTGGCGATATCCTGGTTCGCGCTCTGGAGATAGGCCATGGTGGCGACGATTTTATTCCACCTTTAAATCGTAAATCCTGGGGAACCTTGCGCTTGACACCCAAACTCCTTGAAAGCACAATCCCGGAAATTGAAACCAGGCTGGAGAAAGCCCTGGCCTTCATTCCTGAAAATTCTTAGAAAATACGGGATACTGGATTTAATCTGGAAACATTCAAATCGGGTAAGCTTTTCTTAAATACGGGGGAAGAATATGGCCCTATCTGATGAATTGGCCTTTGCCGACGCCACCCGCCTGGCCGGACTGGTACAAGCTGGTGAGGTGGAGCCGATTGAACTGGTCGATACGGCCGTCGAACGGATAGAGCGTCTTAATCCAAAACTGAATGCGGTCGTTACCCCCATGTATGACTTGGCGCGTGCCTCGGCCGCGGGAGATCTGCCCGACGGTCCGTTCAGCGGTGTGCCATTTCTCCTTTCCGACTTGTTGGCCGAATATGCCGGCATTCGTTTTACGGAAGCCTCTTCATTTTTAAAGGATTTCGTGCCCCAACATGATAGCGAAATGATCGCTCGGTTAAAGCGGGCGGGTTTGATAATAATCGGCAAAACAAATACTTCGGAATTCGGACTTCTCCCGACCACTGAATCGCGTTTATTCGGCCCCTGCCGCAATCCATGGGACCCGAACCGAACCCCGGGCGGCGCGTGCGGTGGCGCGGCCGCGGCCGTTAGCTCCGGCATGGTCCCCATGGCTTACGCTAACGATGGCGGCGGGTCAATCCGGATACCGGCGTCCTGCTGCGGCCTTTTCGGCCTCAAGCCCACGAGGGCTCGTAATCCCCTGGGACCGGAATACGGAGGATTATTGTTCTTTCTGGTATCAGAGCATGCCGTGACCAGGTCGGTTCGTGACAGCGCCGCTTTATTGGACGCCACGTGCGGATCTGATTTGGGTGACTCATATTGGGCTCCGCCCAGAGAGCGGCCGTACGTTGAGGAGATAAATCGGGAACCCGGGAAACTTAGTATTGCTTTTTCAGAAAAACCGGCGACAAACGTCAGCGTGCATCCCGATTGTGTCGAAGCCGTTCAGAACGCGGCCCGGCTTTGTGCCGACCTGGGCCATGAGGTGGTCGAGGCTTCACCGACGATTGATGGAGAGGCGGTGGCTAACCACTTCGGCATATTGTGGTCCATAATATCAGCCTGGGGGATCGACTACTGGTCACGCCGGTTGGACCGTCTTCCTTCCGTGGATCAATTTGAAGAACTCACCTGGGCTCTATATCAAAGGGGCCAGAAGCAGACGGCTGTCAATTATATGAATGCCCTGCATTCCCTGGAAAAAAACACTCAAATTGTGGCCAGGTTTTTCACCACACACGATGTATGGCTGACCCCAACCCTTAATGAGCCGCCGTTGCCACTGGGTTCTCTAAAGCCTGCTGATGAACAGCCTCTTGCGGGGTGGTTTCGAGCCGGTCTTTTCACAACCTTCACTTCTCTCTCGAATGTCACAGGGCAGCCGGCGATGTCTGTGCCGCTGTACTGGAATGAACTGGGTCTGCCCATCGGCACTCAATTCACGGGCCGTTTTGGCGCCGAAGCGACTCTTTTCCGCCTGGCAGCCCAGCTAGAACAGGCTAGCCCATGGGTCGATCGCCGACCTCCCATTCAAGATTGATCCGTGCTGATTCGGGGTATTTTTTTAAGCCAGATAATCCAGAAAGTACCGGATATCTCCAACTGGCAAACGTTAAGTCTGATTTTTCAAGTCATAGCCAGGATATCTTCGGCGCAGGTGGGTTTTCAGACAGCCTGGATAATGGGTGAGCGGTGAGTCATAGCCTATATCCAGGCACTGTCATCCCCCGGACAGCATCAATAAAAAAGTGATTTTCTCACCGTCCGTCAGAGTGGTCTCGAGAGAATCTATATTCCTGCCGTCTCCCGAAGCCATGATCGGTCCCCGGAAATTTTCTTCCGCCGGGTCCCAAAGTTGGGGAGGCATGTTGCCGCCGTATCTGGTTCCGATCTCCGAGAGGAGATCGGCGTACGACGCCCCGGCGGGAAGTTCGAAGTCGGCCTCTTCCGTTCCGACCCAATCCGATAATATTCCATGAAAAACAGTGCTTACATTCATTATGAATACAAATCCTGAGCGGCCTGATCCAGGCCTAATTCCATGAGTTTTTCTTTAGTCGGCCGGCCTGTTCCCCAATCCCATCCCCGATACTCGTAATATTCTTTGAGGAGCAGGTCCATATCGGGTTCAATACCGGCTGTACCTCCTTCGGAAAGGGCATCGAGGCAGATTTTGGGCAACATATCCCCTTCACGGCCTAGACCGAGTTTGTTGCTGATTACCCTCTTTAAATTTATAGACCGGTCGCCCGCGGTCAGCAAGTCTTCCGGGGCGCATTCCCATCCGGTAATGGCCGTGAGTATCTGGCTGAGCTGGGTTGGGGCCAGGGGAGAAAATTTACACAAGGTAAGGGCGTCAAACAGGTCCTTATGGCTCTGGTACTTGGCCGCGGCCTCGGCCTTACCGGCTGAATCCATTCTTTCTCCCGGCATGATACCGTACTCCATTACCGGGCCGCCCATGTCCACGTTATAATAGTCGCCTTTCAGATGGCAGGCGCCGCGTGGACCGGTGGCATAGCTAACGGCCATACCGTGAAACGCCCGCGCGTCATGCATGGGCATCTCCAGACCCTTGACTTGGGCCGCCTCACCGGGATCGCGGTTAAATTCCCGGGCCATCTCGAGGGTTCCCTTGGCGAGAATTTTCCCTATACCTTCCTGATTGGCGATCATTTCAACCAGTTTGACCACGGCTTCGCCGTCCCCCCATTTTAAGTCCAGGCCGATCTGGTCCTTTCCCAGCGCTCCCTGCTCCACCAGGTGCATGGCATAGGCGATCACCACACCGGTGGATATGGTATCCAGGCCATACACGTTACAGAGATGGTTGGCCATGATAATGGAATCCAGGTCCGAATTCATACAAAGGGGACCGAAGGCCACGGCGGTCTCATATTCAGGGCCGTCTATCGAAGCCAGATCGGACCGGAAATCTTTGACTTCCCTCCCGCAGGCCACTGGGCAGCCCAGACAGGCGTAATTTTCGATGGTATAGGCCTGGCGTAAGGCCTGACCGGTAATTTTTTCAGCCGGAAAGACGTTCCTGGTAAAATATTTAGCCGGGACATCGCCCATGACCATGCCCATATCCATGTACATGAGTGTGCCGTATTCTTTGAAGGCAATGGAAAGCAGATTGCCCCTGATGAGGGCCGTGGCTTCCTGCGAAAGGGAGCGCAGTTTTTCCTTATCCGCCGCTTCCGGTCTGAGGCTCCCTGAAGCCGCGACGGCTTTGAGATTCTTCGAGCCCATGAGAGTTCCCAGACCGCACCGTCCCGCGGCCCGGCCATGGTCGTTCATAATACCGGCGAATTTAAGACCTTTTTCCCCCGCCGGTCCGATGGTTGCCACGCTCAAACCGTCGCTGTCGATCTCTTGTTTGAGCGTTTGCTGGGTTTTATAGGAATCCTGACCCCACAAGTGAGAAGCGTCTTCAATAGCCGCCTTGCCCTCGTCAAGCCTCAGATAGACCGGTTTTTCCGATCGGCCGGTAATCATGACGGCATCGTATCCGGAACCTTTGAGGCGGAATGGAAATGCTCCGCCGCTGGTGGCTTCGCCCCAGTAACCGGTCAAGGGTGAGATGCCGCAGACCGCGTATCGGCTGACCATTGGGACGGTCGTACCCGTAAAGGGCCCGACCGAAAAGACCAGGGGACTTTCCGGCCCCAGGGGATCCATGCCTTTTTCCACCTTGTCGTATATCAGTTTTGCCCCTAAGGTGGCCCCGCCGATAAATTTTTTACAATCTTCTTCCGAGAGGGAAGTTTCCTGGATTGCCCGCGCGTTTAAATCTACTTCAAGTATTCGGCCGAAATATCCGTTCATGACTAATCCTCCCTTAGAAATCTATGTCTTTGCCATCATACGAGTATCGGAGTATCTTCTTACACTCGTTAAGGGTCATGGGTCTGGGACTGGAAAATGTGCTTACGTCCTCGATAGCGAACAGGGCCAGTTTGTCCATATTTTTTTCAAAGTCACTTTTGGATATACCCAGCTCCTTCAATGTCAAGGGTACTTCCAGTCCGGAAAGCAGGTCTTTGATTGCGGCCACTAATTCCGCCAGACCCTGTTCCGGTGGATCGCGCTTCAAGTCAAGCGTCTTGCAAATCTCGAGATACTTGTCGGAAATAGTTCTGTAAAACTGCAAAGAGTAGGGTATGTATATACCGCAGATCAGGCCGTGATGTATATTAAAGATCGCCCCGACAGAGTGGCCGAAACTGTGGGAAAGGGCCGTGC
>JAZGHI010000251.1:0-5618 GCA_036480955.1 Candidatus Adiutricales bacterium | reverse complement strand
TGTCTTGTTGAATCAGCTTCTGGTAAGTCTCCTCGAGCTGGTGCGTTCTTTCCTCGACCGCCTGTTCCAAGCGGCGGGTCATCTCCTCTTGGGCCCGATAACGTTCGGTAATGTCCCGGGTTATCTCAACGAATCGGTATATTTCACCATCCAGGTTTCTAAGGGGGTGAATCGTCAGGTCGATAATACGCTCCTCACCGTTCATGGTCTTACGCGTGTGGATGACCTGTACTGATCTTTTTTCCTGCAAAGCCGATTCAAGAGGGCACGGATGTTCCGGGGGCCGGCAGGGCTCATCAGAGTGATGAAAGATCTCATAACAATTCCGGCCGATCAAATCCTCCTCCGAGCAGAACATCCTATCAAGGAGCGGCCGGTTTACTTGAATGATCTTATAATCAAGCCCAATAACCACGATGTTATCATCGATACCGTTAATTATCGTTTCCAGTTCGTTCCTCTGGGTTATGAGCCTTCGTTCCTCGAACTGGATCATTTCCCAAAACAACCTGATGGTATGATAGGCCATGAACCGTATGTGCAGCGGGCGAGTTTTTAAGACGTCCTGCAGGACGTCTTCGTCAGAGGTGAAGATAAATATTTGGTCAATGCCTGTCTCGGGTTTATAGAAATCATGGTAATCCGAAGTCGTGTACAGGCCGAGTTCCCTGGCCAGAACCATACCCGGCGCCTGTTCATCCGGGTCGGCTACGGCCACGATCTGGCCCGGAACATATTTCACTTGATAATGCCGGTCGGCTTTGGTTAGGACCTCATGACAGAATTTATTGCCGCCAATGACTCCAATCCTGAGTATGTGAAAGTTGTCAGCCATATTAAATAACTGTTCCCATTCGAGACGGTTTAACAGAACATGCCCGGTCCAGGCAGTTCAGGCATGCAGCGCTATTCATCGCCAAGAGACCAGGAATACGCTTTTAAATCATGCCACGGTATAGTATCATATTTTCTCTGTAAAGTCAGATGCCGCTCGGCTCTATCCGCCGGATTTTCAAGGAATTTAAAAAACTTGACCGGTCCATGATATGGTGGTATCAAGATAATTTTCCCCCAACCAGGAAGGTCTGAGATGAAATCGAACGCACCGCAGAAAATAATTATGGAATCGACGCAGATCGCTTCGGCCCTTTTACGTATATCAGAGGAGATAATCGCCGCCCATCCCTTAAAAAATCGGTTGGGATTGGTTGGTATCCGTACTGGTGGCGCCTTTTTGGCACGGCGACTCCAAACTATGTTGGAAAAGAAGATGGAAATCCCAGTTCCCACCGGGATAATAGACATCACACTTTACCGCGACGATTGGACCATGATCGCAAATAAACCCATAGTAGGAAAGACTGACCTAAGCTTTCAGATTGACAACATGGAAATCGTACTGGTCGATGACGTCCTCTTTACTGGAAGGACCGTACGAGCGGCCATGGATGCCTTGATAGATTTCGGCCGTCCCGCCAGGATAGAATTGGCCGTACTGGCTGACCGTGGTCACAGGGAGCTTCCTATCTGCGCTAATTATACCGGAATTACCATCGAGACCAGTCTGGAGGAACGGGTCAATGTCTACCTTACAGAACTAGAGCTTCCAGACAATGTGGTGGTCGAGGGGCGTGAGTAAGTGAAATTTAGCTCGAACTGTCTATTGACAAGAAAGGTTTGAAATAATATAAATCTGGGAGGGACTTTATATGGGGAAAAGGTACCTTTGTTTTCGCTGAAAAGCTGTTAAAATATAATAAAAACAGTAATAAACAGTCAAAACAACCAAATCGGCCGGACCGGACGATGGGCAAAATGGTGGGAATATGCGGGTTCGGGCCTGATGAAGACCTTGCCAGTCTGATCTATTTTTCATATCAGTCTTAAAAGTTCCTAGAAATTTATGAATTTCCAACCTGCTTCGAGCAAACCTTCCCCAAGATTGATAACGATATGTGAATTATTGCACTCGAAAGGATCGAAACCGGGCGATCCCTCGGGAGGGTATGTTTGATCTTTTTTACGACAAATTTCCTTCAAGGAGCAGGAGGCCGGTTCACCAGAAATAACTTTTTCGATACCAAACCATGCGGTTTGGGGTCGTTCATATAATTAATTAAGGCCAGGATTTAAGTACCGACATATTAGAAAGGGTCCGGGCAAAGGTGAGACATGACGAATGAAGAAAGCGGTGGGGAATTTAAACCCAAGATAATAGCCTTTCTTTGCAACTGGTGCAGTTACGGGGCGGCGGACCTGGCCGGAGTAAGCCGGATGGCCTATCCGCCCAATATTCGGATTATCCGGATACCCTGTACCGGCCGGATGAGCCCCAAATTTATATTAGAGGCTTTCCGCCGGGGCGCGGACGGCGTATGGGTATCCGGGTGCCATCCTGGAGACTGCCACTATATAGCCGGTAACTATCACGCCCGGCGCATATTTACTCTGCTCAATAATTTTTACAATTATCTGGGCCTCGAACCGGGACGGTTGCACTTTTCCTGGATTTCATCTGCCGAGGGTGAGAAGTTTGCCCGTGTGGCGACTGAGGTCATTGAGGCGGTTAAGGCCGTGGGGCCGAGCGACCGGTTCGCCAAAGACAGAATCGAGGTGGCTTAAATGGAGTCGCGGACCGGGAAGATACGAGAAATAGCCAGGCGGCTCCTGACCGAAGAAAAGGTGGACGTGGTCCTGGGATATAAGGCCGGGACGGTGCCTCTGAGGAATATTCCTTTTTTTGCGCGCACACCGGAGGAAGTGGAGAGTTTAATCTGGGATTCAAACGGCCGGATAAATCTGGCCAACTTCCTGCCTCGCCGCGAGGACAGGATGGCCGTGGCGGCTAAGGGCTGCGACGTCCGGAACATCGTAAACCATATCATAGAGAATCAGATTAAACGGGAACAGGTATACATAATCGGTGTACCATGTGAGGGTATGATAGATCCGGAGCTGGTCTATGAGAAAGAAGGGCGGCTGATCGTGGAGGCCGCCGAAGCAGACGGTAAGCTGACGGTAAGAGGCAATGGCTTCGAGACGGTCCTGGATCGAAACGAACTTCTGCGGCAGAATTGCCGTATCTGTCAGCATCGGAATCCTCCGGTCTATGATGAATTGCTGGGGGAACCGGTCCCGGAAGAAGGGGACGTAAGCCCCTTGGAAGACCTTGAAGAACTTCTGGCAAAAGCAGATAGTGAGCGGTACGAATACTTTCACGACCTGGTTAAGACCTGTATCAGATGCTACGCCTGCCGCGACGCCTGCCCGCTCTGTTATTGCCACGTCTGTTTCGTTGACGAGCACATGCCGCAATGGCTGGGGAAGTCCATAGATCCCAGGGACGTTATCACCTATCATTTCTTGCGGGCATTTCATTGTGCCGGCCGTTGCACGGACTGTGGTGCTTGCGAGTCGGCCTGTCCGTTAAATATAAAAGTCAGACAATTTACCCGCCTGCTGGAAAAGGATATTCGCGAGCTTTATGGCTACGAGGCCGGCCTGTCTCTGGACAAGTTGCCGCCTCTGACCGTTTACCTGCCGGATGATCGGGAAGAATTCATCAAGTAAGGATTTTATTATATGGCGGAGATATTTTTAAAGTAAAGCGGTCTGGACGGCTTCCTAAAGTCGCTGGGTGAATCGCATACAGTTAAGGGTTGTTATAAATGGCAGAGAAAATTTTAAAAAAAAGCGGCCTGGACGGCTTCCTAAAGTCGCTGGGTGAATCGTATAAGGTTTTCGGCCCCATGGCCGAGGGCCGTGAGATTAAATTCGGTCCAATAGAAGGCGGGATACTGCTTGACTTCCAGAACAGCCGCATGTCGCCCAAGGATTTTTTCTTTCCCCAATCAGAGCGTATGTTTGAGTTCGTGACCGGCTCCTCGAGTGAAGAAGCCAACATTCTAAAGTCCTGCCTGACCGAGCTGGAGCCCCGGCTGGTATACGGTATCCGGCCGTGTGACGCCAAAGCCTTTGCGGTATTGGATAAGATTTTTACCAACGACCAGTATACGGACGTTTATTGGACCACCAAAAGGGAGGCCGTGGTCCTGGTGGGGTTGGGCTGCAATTCTCCCTGTCCGACCTGTTTTTGCACCAGCGTAGGCTGTGGGCCCTTCCACGAGGAAGGCCTGGACGTACTTGTGTATGATCTGGGTGAGAACCTGTTATTAAAATCCCTGACCGAAAAAGGCGGGCAGACCCTGGAGAAGGCGGAAAGTCTGGAAGAGGCCGATGAAGAAGCCTTAGAAACCGCGGCCGGCCTTAAGGATCGAGCCGAATCGGCCATCACAAGCGTGGTTGAGACAGACAAGATCGAAGAGCGTGAGGTAATGGAGTTATTCGAGGCCCCTCACTGGGAAATGGTCCAGGAGAGATGCTTAAATTGCGGGGTCTGTACCTTTGTCTGTCCGACCTGCCACTGCTTTGATATCCAGGATGAGGTCGCGGGGCAAGTAGGGGATAGGATTCGCAATTGGGATACCTGCATGTCCTGGCTGTTCACGGTCCACGGATCCGGACACAATCCCAGGCCGGATAAGACCTCGAGGGTCAGGCAGCGGTTCATGCACAAATTCAAATATATTCCCATGAAACGGGACGGCGATATAGGTTGCGTAGGTTGCGGCCGCTGTATTGTCTCGTGCCCGGTAAACATCGACGTCCGGGACGTGGTCCGGGACATGAACCTTTAGATGAAGCGCGAGGACGATAAGTGAACAATCCATACCTGCCCTATCCTGTCCGCATAGATAAAATTGTCGTGGAGACGGAAGACAAGAACCTGAGGAGCTTCCGTCTGGTTTTCCTCAATAAAGCGGACGAAGAAGCCTTCAATTACATACCCGGCCAGTTCGCGGAGTTGTCACTGGCCGGTTATGGTGAGATTCCCATCGGCATCGCCTCCTCTCCCACCGAAGAAAGCCACCTGTTGTTCACGGTGAACAAGGTTGGTTCGGTGAGTACGGCCCTGCACAACATGAACGAAGGTGACATTATGGGCGTGCGCGGCCCATTGGGAAATTCATACCCACTTGAAAAAATGGAAGGCAAGGACGTGGTTATCGTGGCCGGCGGGTTTGCCGTGACCACGTTGCGTTCCACCATTACCTGGATACTGGACCCGGCCCATAGGGAAAAGTACGGCCGGATTACTTTTGCTTACGGGGTGCGAAGCCCGGGAATGTTTCTGTATTCCGACGAGATGAAGGCCTGGGAAAAAAGGGACGATATAGATACATTTCTGACCATCGACCGGGAACACCACGACTGGAACGGTCTGGTGGGCATGGTCCCGGCCGTGCTGGAGGAGGCGGCACCCAGCTCGGAAAACGCCGTGGCCCTGGTCTGCGGTCCGCCCATTATGATCAGGTTCACCCAGCCCGTGCTGGAAAAACTGGGATTTGGGGACGAAGATATAATCCTGAGTCTGGAGAACCGGATGAAGTGCGGCATAGGTATCTGCGGGCGGTGCAACGTCGGCCCGGAATACGTCTGCAAGGACGGCCCGGTATTCACCAAGGCCGAGTTGAATAAATTACCCCGTGAGTATTGATCGCCGAGAGCAGGCAGATCTGCTCGATCGTTAGGTGGTCCGAATGAATGCTGCCAGAATC
>JAZGHI010000250.1:0-2990 GCA_036480955.1 Candidatus Adiutricales bacterium | reverse complement strand
CTGCCGTTTTTGGCCCGGGGTAAGAACGCTTCCAGGTCCCGGCGCAGCGGATGATGAACCGTGGAAACGATGGGTACCTCATGGGCCCTGGCCATCAGCAGGCCGAAACCCAGGGTTTCCGCGTCATGTATCACGTCAAACGGCCTGGCCGTATGGAGTTCTTTGAGTCTGACCGCGGCCCTGAAACTGAAGGCCAGAATCTCCGGGCAGTAACCTGTGCGGCTGAGCACGAATTCAATAAAATTAAGCGGCAGCAGGTTCGTTTTCCAGCTGTCCGCCGTGAATATATCCTCTATCTGCCGCCCCCAATAATGCATGTTCGGCAGCCTGACAACATCGGCCCAGGGCATCGGTTCCGGGTAGGGTGGTCCGACCAGGACCGTAACCTCGTGTCCCTGTTCAACCAGGGCCTTACTGAGGTTATAGAGGTATATCCCCTGCCCTCCGCAATATGGATTTCCCCGGTAGCAAAGCAGGCAGATATTCATGGCCGCCTTTTTATCTATCTTCCCTGAGATCAGGCTGCGGTGTGACTTGTATAGTAAGCAATGTCCAGCCTATCCAGAAGCCAAGACCCAATAGCCAGATAAAACCTATAGCTACGGGGATGGCTAAAGCCCACCAATTTCTGGTAAAGACACCGATAAGGAACAGTATCGCCGCCAGGAATGTACCCAAGCACAGAATCAGTCCTTGAATACGCGAATATTTATTCATTCTCTTCTCTCCATCTTCCAAGATTTACCGTCTTCTTCTTTCAACTCCCCTTTCGGCCCCTAAAGGCATTAATCAGGGGTTCGTTCCGCGCGAACGACAACCACATCGGCCAGGACCGGAAAACTGCGGCTGATGCGGTCCAGGATTTTTAAAATTCGTCTGGCCATCCTTTCGGGTATGACTCCCAGGAAACGGCCCCATCTGGGGACATGATAAAACATGGAGAGCCCGAAATACTTATTGATACGAACTCCGGCGGGGAGAAGCGTCAGCAAAAAAGAATGGTCAAACTCATAAACATGATCGTCAGGTTTATCCCAGTAGTGAGGCGGTGGAAATTCCTTACCCATAATCGCCTGATAAATTCGGTGGCAGAACTTTCCTATCCGAAAACCCAGATTATTGTAGTTGGCCAATGAGACGATCAGTTGGCCGCCGGGTTTTAAAGTCCGGACCATTTCACTTAAGGCACGGCCGGGATCATAGAAATGGTCAATGGCCCCTTTGCAGAACACTTTGTCAAAACTCTGGTCCTTATAGGGGAGGTTCTCAGCGCTTCCAAAAGCCAGCCGGGTCGGGATACCTTGACTTTCAAAATTCTCCCGCGCGATATTAATCATTACCCTGGAACAGTCGAATCCAAACAGGGTGGCTCTGTTTGCTTTTAAAGAGAGTAAATCCAGCCCCCGGCCGCATCCCACATCCAGCACTCTCTCGCCGCTTTCAAGGTCAATTGCCTGAAGCGTTTCGTCGGTCATCCGCTCTACCAGGAACCCCAGATCACGAGGCAGTTTATCCGGAAAAACTCCCTCATCGTCCCAGGTTTTATCCAGAGGTTCCATTCTATTTACGTCAGCTTTCCTCAGTAGCGAGCCAGAATGAACTGTCCCGCATTAAGATAACAATTATAACCGGTAACAACTAAATGCCCGCTTCCATTCCCGATTGCCTGTTTTTACCCATTTATCTAAAAAAGAATCCGGGAATTGAATTCTTTTTATTCACTCAATATACGTCAGGCAATCACGACAATCTGCCTGTCCCACGACTCTATTTTTTTATAATTATTACTCTTCTTTAAAATCTCTTACCCAACGGATCTTGTATTTTATCAAGATATATGGCGGTATGTCAAAGGTTTGAAATACTTTTGATAACCTTTCCTATTTTCGAAATTCATACTCTTCCAGACCCTGTCAAGAAAAAAAGCCCCGGCGGATTCGCCAGCGCCCGCCGGGGCCAGGTCTTTTAGTCAGAATATTATCTACTGACCTAGAATAGACCCTTCACTCGGCCGGTCTCGGTGTCAACGTCAACCCGTCTATAGGCCGGGTCAGATGCGGTTCCGGGCATGAGGCTGATAGCGCCGGCCACGGGGACCACAAAACCGGCCCCGCCGTAGGTCATGATGTCACGGATATTCAGCGTCCAATCAGTAGGCACACCCTTTTTAGCCGGATCGTCGGAAAGTGAGAGGTGGGTCTTTACCATGCACATACCGAGTTTGGAAATCTCCGGATCCTTTTCCATCCGGTTCAGTTTCTCCGCCGCTTCAGGCGTGTAATCCACACCGTCCGCTCCGTATACCTCTTTAGCGATCTTCTCGATACGCTCACCAATAGGCATCTTGAGATCATAAAGCAGTTTGAATTCATTTTCTTCTCCGCACGCTTCGATAACCGCGTCAGCGAATTCGAGCGCGCCTTCACCACCCTTGAGCCAATGTTCGGACAGGGCCACGCGGGCTCCGGCGGCCTCGGCTATGCGGCGGACCACGGCGATCTCATCCTTGGTGTCCGCGTAGAACGCGTTGATGCAGACCACGGGGTTAATGCCGGCTTTGCGGACGGTATTGATATGATGTACCAGGTTACCACAGCCCTTCTCGACCCAACCCACGTTTTCAGAGGCGTATTCCTCGGGCATGGGACGGCCGGGCACCGGGATAGGCGCGCCGCCGTGGCACTTCAAGGCGCGAATTGTGGTCACAATGACCGCGCAATGGGGTTTGAGGCCGGAAAAACGGCACTTCAAATTCCAGAATTTTTCAAACCCGATATCCGCGCCGAAACCGGACTCGGTAAGATGGTAATCGGACAGCTTTAAGGCTACCCGGTCGGCGATGATGGAACTCTGACCAATGGCGATGTTGGCAAACGGACCGGCGTGGACAAAGGTCGGCTGACCCTCGATGCTCTGAAGCAGATTCGGGTTCAGGGCCTCGACCATCCAGGCGGTCATGGCGCCGGCTACTTCGAGGTCCTCCGTGGTGA
>JAZGHI010000249.1:0-2304 GCA_036480955.1 Candidatus Adiutricales bacterium | reverse complement strand
CCTTTGACCCGCAGGAGGCGTCTTGCAGTGTCCAGAATATCATTGACGGAAGTCAGTATTTCATGCCTGGCTATGGCCCTTTGCGGATCGGGGTTGATTCGACCGCTGTCTACCTGGCGATAAGGAGGATTGCAGACGACAACGTCTGCCGAGGCCTGCACCACGGGGGCCTTGGAGACTGTTATTGACGGCGCAACCGGATTATTTTTCAGCGAGCAAGCCCCTGATAGTCTGGCCGAAGCCATAAAACGCTTTGAAATTATAGAAGAGAAATTCTCACCCGCAAAAATTCGCGCCCTTGCCATGCGGTTTGATAAACAAGTTTTCCTGGATGAGTTTAGGGAATTCATGGCGGAATGTCTGGCTAAAGGTAAAACCCGATAAATACCTCTCAAAATAAAAAATTCCAATTTGAGCTGAATTCTCTCTTGCCATCTTGCCGGGCGTGGCTGATCTTGGGCTTGCTACTTGTAACACAAGATGATATCAAGAGAAAAAGAGTTCTCGCAAATATCGGTGTGGCTTTTTATTTCTTAACCTCTGGCGGGGATGACAATTAAAAAAAGAGAAAAAAAAATTCTGGAAATAAAAAACCTTATGAAAAGTTTCGGGGGGCTTCAGGTCTTATATGATTGCTCTCTGGAGGTAAAAGCCGGGTCGATCACAGGCCTTATCGGCCCAAACGGCGCTGGGAAGACAACTCTCTTCAATTTATTGACAAGTTACCACCGGCCGGACCGGGGAGAAATTTATTTTATGGGAGAGCGCATCGACAGACTGGCTACCCATAAAATCTTCCATAAAAAGCTTTATCGCACCTTTCAGATTCCTCGAGAATTTACCCAGATGACGGTTTTAGAAAATTTGATGCTCATACCGGCCTCACAGCGAGGCGAAAGCGTATGGAATACCCTTTTCAGACCGAAAAAAGTTAAGGAACAGGAGAGAACCATCAAAGAAAAAGCCCTTGAAGTGCTCGAATTTATAGAACTTTTTGACCTCAAAGACGAGTACGCCGGATCTCTTTCCGGAGGGCAGAAAAAGCTTCTCGAACTGGCCAGAAGTCTAATGGCCGATCCCAAGCTGGTACTTCTGGACGAACCCGGAGCCGGTGTAAATCCAACGCTGCTGAAAAAACTCGTGGACAACATAAGAAAGTTATGTGAGCAAAAAGGTATTACATTCTTTCTAATCGAGCACGACATGAATCTGGTTATGAATCTTTGCGATCCGGTGATAGTTATGAGTGAAGGCCAAAAATTGGCCGAAGGACCACCGGAAGAGATTAAGAAAGATCCCCGGGTCCTGGAGGCTTATTTAGGCGGCCAATACCGATGAGCCTCCTTCAAGTCGAAGGAGTACGGGTTGGCTATCAAGAGGTGGACATCCTCCACGGAGTAAACCTCTCGCTTGAAGAAGGTAAAATCGTTTCGGTAATCGGTCCGAACGGGGCCGGAAAATCCACTCTTCTGAAGACAATCTTCGGGCTTCTTCAACCTAATAGCGGTAATATTTCGTTTAAAGGGGAGGATATCACCGGCCTCAAGCCTGAAAAAATCGTTCAAAAAGGCATCAGTTTTGTCCCCCAGGTCGAGAATGTTTTCCCCAATTTGAGTGTTCAAGAAAATCTGGAGATGGGGGCCTTTATCAGGTCTGATGATTTTTCCCATAAATATAAAGAGATATATGAACTCTTTCCGGTTTTGGAAGAAAAAAGGAAACAAAAAGTAGGGCACCTCTCGGGAGGCCAGCGGCAGATGGTAGCCATGGGCCGTGCCCTCATGCTTGATCCTGAAATAATTCTGCTTGACGAACCTTCGGCCGGTCTGGCCCCGTTACTTGTATCCAATATATTTGAGATGATTAAAGAGATTAATTCTAATGGTATTTCGATCATTATTGTCGAACAGAACGCCAAGAAAGCCCTGAAGATGGCTGACCACGGATATGTGCTGGCCATGGGCGAAAATGTACTTGACGACACCGGGGCCGCCCTTCTGGCTAACGAGGACATAGGCCGCCTCTACCTGGGCGGATAGAGATGCTGGAACTGTTTGTATTTGGGATAGTGCACGGCAGTATTATCGCTCTTGGGGCCATAGGATTAACCCTGATCTACGGCATACTTGGATTCGCCAATTTTGCCCACGGCGACCTTATGACCGCCGGGGCCTATCTAGCCCTATTCTTAATTACCGGTCTGTTTTCTTGGATCGGGATTCCGGATACCACCTTTGGCCCTCTTTCTTTTGGTTTAAGAATGGCCCTGGCTTTCCCGATCTCGATGATCACCGTCAGCGCCCT
>JAZGHI010000248.1:0-5218 GCA_036480955.1 Candidatus Adiutricales bacterium | reverse complement strand
TTACAGTAACCTTCTAAATATCCATGCGCGTAACTAAAAGTCGATTCTAAAATTAAGGCTGAGCTACTAGAATTCAGTCTAAGATTCTTTAAATATTCTTCAGCCTCTTGAGGATTTCTGTACGCCGAAAATTTTTCAAGGAATTCAATCGACAACGCTACCGTGGTCTTAATTTCATCTGGAGTACTGAAATAAGAATATACCAGACTCGCAATCTGATTGAGATATCGGGGATCTTCCTTTAGAGGCACGTTTGCGTATTTAATAAAGATCGGTTGCTCTGGCATCATAAATACCTATTTTTTCTGCTTTTCAAACCATTTCCTGGCAAGCTTTCGCGCTTCGGCAATTTGGGTAGGAGTCATTTTTGCAGCCGCAACATCCCTGTTTTTTTGTGCTGTATCGTCTCCCTGAGTCGCGGCCAGGTTGAACCATAGATGAGCCCGAATATAATTTTGAGGGACTCCTTGACCCTTAGCATACATTAACCCGAGGTTATTCTGAGTTGAAGCGTGACCCTGCTCAGTGGCCTTTCGGTACCATTTTTCGGCTTCGGTGTAGTTTTGAGGGACTCCTTGACCTACTCACGAGCGGCTTTGACGTAATCACCTTTTTCATGAGCTGCCAGACCGTCCTCATAATCACCCACAAATACAGCAGACACCGGTACGATAAAAAGGCATACTAAGCAAACTCAGAACCAGTTCATAATCAACCTGCCTGTAATTTATTTAATCATCTCATTGGATATGCTACATCTGAACACTGCCATTTCCGATATTACGGCTTGATACCGGGCGTAAACGATGAAATTACTGTGACCAGATTGTGACCATAATACCAAAAAGCAGGGTAAAAGGCCAGATAGCAAAAAGGAATATAACGGCTCTAAGTCCTTCATATTCCTTTAGGTTGCTTTATCTTGATTTATGCTGTAATTTAAGCCAGATACACTGCAAAACCGTTATTCACCGGTTCGAGTCCGGTTGCCGCCTCCAAATGATTTCAAGGGGTTAGGTCAAGACGGCCTGACCTCTTTTTTTGTCGGGGTGCGTGTAGGGTGCGGATAAGTGCGGGTTGTCGAGTTCGGCTATCACACCAGGAATAATTCTTCTAAATATATGAAACCACCCCTCTGATTACCCTGTTATTTATAATAGGACAGTATTCAAACATCCGAATAATAAGACCGGGTAAAAATTCTAGTGATGCTTATTGACAAAAAAATCTCCATATTCATATAATCCACGCCACAGCTAACCTTATAATTTTCTAACAGGAGTAATAATATGGCCCGAACGGAACATTATTTCCCAAAATCCGGGGAGTGGCTCGAAGTAAAACCTGAAGAAGCTGGTTTCGATTCGAAAAGCCTTGATGAGGCGGTAAGTTACGCGGTTGAAACAGAAATCAGATGGCCCCAGAATGTCGGAAACATAGTCGGCCGAACCGACCCCGAGCCATACAATAAGATCCTCGGGCCGACAAAGGAGCGCGGGCCCGCCGCCGGTCTGATAATAAAAAACGGCCGTGTGGCCGCAAAGTGGGGGAGTGTAGATCGCGATGATATGACCTTTAGCGCCACCAAAAGTTATATCTCCGTGCTCGTCGGTCTGGCCATCGATCGCGGGTTGATCAAGAGTACAAACGATTATCTGGCTGATTACGTAAAAGAAGGTTTATTTGAATCAGAACATAACCGCCGGATCAAATGGGAGCATCTCCTGCAGCAGACCAGCGAATGGGAGGGTGAGTTGTTCGGGATACCGGACACGGTGGATCACAACCGCTCTGTTCAAGGCGGCGCGGACACGACGGTCAAAAAGGGAGATAAAAGAAAGCTGAAAGCACCTGGAGATTACTGGGAATACAACGACGTGAGGGTAAACCTCCTGGCCCTGGCCGTCCTCCATGTTTTTAAGGAACCCCTGCCGGAAGTGCTCAAGCAATCCATCATGGACCCTATCGGCGCGTCCGGTTCGTGGGCCTGGCACGCCTATTGTAACGCCGATGTGGAGATTGACGGTAATACTATGCCCTCTGTGCCGGGTGGAGCTCATTGGGGAGGAGGGCTCTTCATCAGCGCCTACGATCACGCCCGTCTGGGATACCTCATGCTGAGACAGGGAAACTGGGACGGCAAGCAACTCATTTCCCGAAACTGGATCGAGCAATCCATGATACCCTGTAAGCTCAACCCTCGATACGGTTTTATGTGGTGGCTGAATACAGAACCGCGTATGTTCGAGGCGGCTTCGGAAAAAGCTTTCGCGGTCATGGGAGCGGGTGGAAACATTGTTTTTATGGACCCGGAATGCGATCTGGTGATAGTAACACGCTGGGCCGGAAAAGGCGCTGAAGTAATAAACCGTGTAATTCGTTCTTTGAAGGAATTTTAGACTTTAAATGCGGGAGACTGAATACAGCGTGTGGATACAAAACCTGGTTACGGGTTTCATGGCTGAATCGCCTGAAAATACGCTCGCCGGTGACAAAAAAGAGAAAGAATGGGTTCATGAAAAGGCCTGGGCCGAGCCCCTGGTGGGTTTTGCCGGCGGAGCGGATCCCATTTTTGAGGATTTCAAAGAGCATGTGGGTGATTTCCACTGGACCCCCCTTGAAATTTTTTCAGATATTTTTCCGCGCCTTTCAGTCTCGAACCAGGAATTGACCGTCATCAGCTGGATTCTGCCTCAGACCGAATCCACTAAAACCGATCACCGGAAGGCGACGCGAATACCTCCGGAAAGGTGGATCAGGTCCCGCATTTTTGGTGAGAAGACTAATGAGGAACTCCGGCTCTTTCTGGTGGAGAAACTCAACCAGTCGGGCCATGAAGCCTTGGCGCCGACCTTAACCCCGAACTGGGAGATCGTGCGTTCGGAGAGTTTCTACCTTGCTTCGAAGTGGTCTGAACGCCACGCCGCCTACGCCGCCGGCTTAGGGACCTTTGGCTTGTGCGACGGACTGATTACGGCCAAAGGAAAAGCCATTCGGGCCGGTTCGGTCATCGCCAGAATAACTATACCTCCAACACCCAGACCTTACGATGGCCATCGGGCCTACTGCCTTTATTTTTCCGAAAGCACCTGTGGGGAATGTATTGAGAGGTGCCCTGTCGGGGCGCTCAGTGAAACGGGGCATGATAAAAGGAAATGCAACCGCCACATTCAAAATAATGTGGCGACCTACGTAAAAGAGAACTTTGGATTTCCCGGACGCGGAGGCTGTGGACTCTGCCAGACCGGGGTTCCGTGCGAATCGAAAATTCCATCTTCACAAAAGGAATAGGGTATGAAAATTGATGAGAAGAAATGTGTGGGCTGCGCGAACTGCTCACCGGTCTGTCCCATGGGGGCCATTTACATAGGGCCTGATGGTTTGGCCCAGGTAAACCAGGAAGCCTGTGTCGAGTGCCACACCTGTTATCGGGGCCTGTCCTTCGAAAACCTGCCTCCCTGGCCGGTACGTCTCGTAAGGCGAGGTCTGGCCCGGATCTATTTGCGTTTTCAGCCGGAGCCGGATATATGTCCCACCGGAGCTTTGGATCCGGATGAATTAACCTGGCCCCGGTCTGTCAGGAGGACTTTCAGCGACCCGCAGGTTCCGCATGAGTCAACCGGTATGGGTGGCCGAGGCACGGCCGAGGTAAAGACCAACGACATTACCGGGCGAGTCAAGGAAGGTGAGGCCGGGTTTGTGGTCGAGTTGGGGCGTCCGGGCGTTGGGGTTTATTTTAAAGAGGTAGACCGGGTCACGCGAACTCTGGCCGAAAGCGGGGTGGTGTTTGAGAAGGAAAATCCGGTTACAAGCCTGATGACTGATCCGGACAAGGGAATGATAAGGGAAGACATTTTCGAGGAAAAAGTTCTGTCCTGTATTGTCGAGAGCAAGATCAGTCTCGACCAGGTGCCGAAGATGCTAAAGGTGATAAGAGATATAGCTCCAACCTTAGACACGATCATCAGCCTGGGTGTTTCAACCCGCTGTGACGATCAGGGGGGTGATCCCTTGAGGGACATGCTGCGCGAAGGGGGATTTGGTGCCTGGAGGGCCAAGATCAACCTGGGGCTCGGGAGGCATACAAACCCGGTGAATGAAATTGAGGAGGCAGCATCATGACAAATACACTTCATAGGTTCGGCAAACCGGAAAGCCTGGAAGACGATTTTATTGTTTTTGTCCTGGCTTCACGCGTTAATTACATGGGCGCACCGGAGAAGGTCACTAAATTTTTGAAGGCGGCCTTGAAATATAATCCGGTCAACATCGGTAACGGCTCGACCGGCGCCATGTACCAGCCCGAGGACGATTTGAGTTTCGCCAAGGTGTATTTCTCGGGCCGTAAAGAGAAACTGACATCGGAAGAAATTATCAAGGCCCTTGAGGAATCAATGGCCGCGACAGTGGTTTTCGACAATCGAGAGTCCTTTGCCGGTTTTCTGAAAGAAGTTAAAGAAATGGATATGGGTCTGTCGATCAACGCGAGCGCGCTGGCCGATGAGACCAGGGACGCGTGTGCGAAAGGCGGAATCACCATCCATTCGGTTGAATATTCCCTGGGCTTTCTGGGAGATTTGTACCGGCTGCCGGACCGGCATACACTGGCTTTGACCACCATGTGCGGCCACGGCCTGATTTCGGGTAATTTCGCGAGGAAACTGATTGACCGGGTCAAGGAGGCTCGGCTGACACCCGAAAAAGCAGCCGGTTACATGGCCAAATTCTGCGTGTGCGGTGCTTTTAACACCAGCCGGGCCGTTCGTATTCTCAATGAAGCTAGAATGGCTAATTGAAGTCTGACTGCTTGCGGAGGGCAGGGTATAGTAATTGCTAAAAATATGTTCCGTTTCCAGTAACGGGAGCTACTATCCTATTAGCAAACATCGGAGATATGTAACTAACCAAGCGTTTTTAGAAAAAACGCATATACGTGTTATTGTTTGCCTAAGCGTTTCCCAGAGGGAAACGCACAAACAGGAGATTGTTTACGAAGTAAACAATTATGCAAACAATTAGGACAATTACATGATGTTTTGGCGTTTGTCTCGACGTATGGAGGACGATTGACCGAAATAGTTTTCATGTTATTAATGGCCTAAAACAAAACATTAATCTGACAAACGCTCTAGTCAGAATAACCACGCATCAAACGGCAATTGCCTGATATTTTTCATCAACCCTGTTTTCTTAGGAAGCGCCCGGAGGAGGCAATGGA
>JAZGHI010000247.1:0-2692 GCA_036480955.1 Candidatus Adiutricales bacterium | reverse complement strand
GGTTCGAAGGCGGACTGTTCGTAGACATCTCGGTCCCTGATCATGAAACAAAAAGGGCCATACTGGCCAAAAAAGCCGAGGAAAGGAATATCAGTATCGACTCGAAGGTCATGACCTATCTGGCCTCCCAAGATGAATCCAATATTCGCACATTGGAAGGATACCTGGCACGTCTGGCGGCCTATTCTTCTCTCACTAAGAAGCCGATCGATATAAAAATGGCCAGGGAACATCTAAGCCCCTTTTTTGACACAGAAAAGAAACAAGTAACTCTGGACCAGATCCTGAGGCTTACCGCTGGATTTTTTAATATTAAAATCAGCGACCTTAAATCAAGCAAGAAACACCAGGCCGTAGCCATACCGCGGCAGGCGGCCATGTACCTGGCCCGAAAACTGACCCCCCTTTCCACTATCGAGCTAGGTAAACGAATGGGTGGTCGAGACCACTCTACCGTTATCCATGCTGAGAAAAGGGTTCAAAGCCGTATGGAAAAAGATAAAGAGTTCGCCAGACTTCTTAAAGATCTGGAACAAACCATCAAAAACAGTGTGGGAAAGGTATAATTTCACAGCTTTTTGATGAGAACCTATCAATAAATTTATGAGAACCTGATCACGCGGCCGCGACTACGATATCCATGGCATATTTTTCAAAAAACGCTGGTATTTTGTTCAATATAAGTATATAATATAATTATCTAAATTGTAAATACTGACAAAAGGAAACTACCTATTATTACTATTATTATTATAAATATATATTTAATAAAATACTTGTAAAACATTACATGGGAGGCATGAAAAATGCTCGAGCTCGTGCTTAAAAAAGAGGAACTCTTAAAAGGAATTTCTATCACCCAATCCATAGCTGAAAAAAGGACTTCAATGCCCATCCTCTCCAACGTTCTGCTGGATATCGAAGGAGACAGGCTATGCATCACAGCTACTGATCTGGAAATCAGCTTCAAGGGCACTTATGAGGCGGATATTGTCAATCCCGGCCGTTTGACGATTCCGGCCCGTAAGTTTTATGAAATCGTTAATGTAATGGCTGACGAGACTATCCATCTCAAGGAAATCGATAATTTCAACTTGTCATTGTCCGGCCAGCATTCAAATTATCAGCTCCACGGCTTACAGGCTGACGATTTCCCTCCCATGCCAGATTATGAAGGAATTACATTCATTGATCTCGAAGCGGACGTTTTGAGGGAACTGATTGAAATGACCATCTTTTCAACCAGTATAGAGGAGACCAGATATAACCTGGGTGGAGTTTTTGTAACTCCAATCGAGGTTCAGAACGAAAAAACACTCAGATTCGTCTCTACAGACGGCCATCGTCTTTCCTTGAAAGATAATCAAATTGCCGGGTTGGAAAACCTCGAACTTGAGAAAGGCGTGATTATCTCGCGAAAGGGTCTGACGGAAATGAGAAAGTTTACCGAGGAAGGCGGGGAGGTTAAGTTGGGCTTTACCTCCAACAGCGCGTTTTTAATGAAAGGGGAGGCCGTGCTGGTAATGCGCCTTCTGGACGGCCGGTTTCCCGACTACCAGATGGTCATTCCAAAAAACAATGACCAGATCATGACTATAAAACGCAAGGATTTCTTGGACATGCTTCGCCGGGTGGCTGTTATGTCTTCCGACAGATACAAAGGAACAAAATTCCTCCTTCAGCCCAAAAATATTACCCTTACCGCGGTTAATCCTGATTTGGGTGAAGCTAAAGAAGACATGCCAATCGAGTATGAAGGCAAGGAACTGAATATGGGCTTTAACGTCCAGTATTTTATAGAGGTTATGTCAGCCATGAAAAGTGAGATCGTCTCGCTGGCCTTTAAGGACAGTGACAGTCCCTGCCTGGTTAAAGGTGAAGATGATACCGGCTACCTTGGTGTTCTCATGCCCATGAAAATATAAAAAGAGAGTAACGGAAAATAATGAGCAAAACAGAAAATATTCAGAAAGAAGCAATGGAAAAAGCAGAAAAAGTTACCTATGGCGCGGATAATATTCGTGTGTTGGATGGATTGACGGCCGTAAGGAAACGACCGGCTATGTACATCGGTAGTCAGGGCCTTGGTGGTCTGCACCATCTGGTATACGAAGTAGTTGATAATTCTATCGACGAGGCCTTGGCCGGGCGCTGCGACAAAATCGAAGTAATTATCGGCGCCGCCGGGACCATTACCGTGGAAGATAACGGTTGGGGTATTCCGGTGGGCATCCATAAAACCGAAGGAATACCCGCGGTCGAAGTTGTCATGACCAAACTTCACGCCGGGGGTAAGTTCGATAAAAAAACCTATAAAGTCTCCGGCGGCTTGCACGGTGTTGGTGTATCTGTTGTTAACGCCTTATCCGAATTCCTCGAAGTTGAAATTCGCCAGGACGGGAAAGTGTATCTGCAGCGTTATGAAAAGGGAGAGACCAAGTCGAAACTTGAGGTAATCGGTAAAACCAGGCGCCGGGGTACCAAAATCGTCTTTAAGCCGGATAGCACCATATTTGAAACCACCGAGTTCAGTTTTGACACACTGGCCACAAGAATGCGGGAACTGTCTTTTCTGAATAAAGGCGTAAAGATCACCATTACCGAGGAAAAGACCGATCAGAAAAAAGAATTTCTCTACAAGGGCGGTATTATCGAGTTCGTGGAGCATATTAACCGCAAGCGGACTCCTTTG
>JAZGHI010000246.1:0-4832 GCA_036480955.1 Candidatus Adiutricales bacterium | reverse complement strand
TCGAGTACGGCCTGCTTGAGCGAATCGGCTGAAACCACCTCGCTTACGGCCGTCAGAAAACCCAGAAGGATAATGTTGGCCATCATTTTGTTGCCGAGTTCTTCCGCGAGTCTGGTACAGGGGATATCATAGGTGGTAAGATCGGTTTTAGACGGTCTCGGTTCCACCAAATCGCTGTCCCAGACGAGAAGTCCATCCGGCAGTAAAGAATCGATGTTTTTCTCGTACCCTTCCTGGTTCATACAAAGCAGGATTTGAGGATGCTCAATGGAAGGTGAAAAAATCTCCTCATCGCTTATGATGACCTGTGAGGAACAGGACCCGCCACGAGCCTCGGGGCCGAAGGACTGGGTCATTATGGCATGCTTCTTATCATAAATCACGGCTGCTTTCCCCAGGATAGCGCCGGTGAGAATAATGCCCTGCCCGCCGAAACCGGCGATTACAACCTCTCGCTCTTTTTTGCCCTTCATTTCTGTCTTCCTCTACCGTTTTTCCCTGACATTGGGCCAATCTCCCCATTCACGGCGATTTATTGATTGGTAGTTGTCCAGGAAAGTGGGCCGTTCGATATCCACAAATTTTCCTACCACCAGATTATTATCAAAGTCCATGTCGGCCTCTTCAGGAGCAACGTCATTCTTGATAATGGAATGATCGTGGTAGAATCTAACCAGGTCCAAAGACTCCCGCATCCTGTTGCGACGGCCGAATGAGGTCGGGCATGGAGACAGGATTTCAACGAATGAAAACCCCTTTTTAGCCAGGGCTTCGGAAATTGAATCGGTCAGCCGCCTGATGTGCAGGGAGGTCCACCGGGCCACATATACGGCCCCGCAGGACGCGGCGAGCTTGCAGAAGTTGAAGGGCTCTTCCGGGCAGCCGATGGTGGAGGTGGTGGTTTTGGCTCCGAAAGGGGTGGAGGGCGCCGATTGTCCGCCGGTCATACCGTAGTTGAAATTGTTAACACAGATGACGGTCAGGTCCAGGTTCCGCCTGGCGGCGTGGATAAAGTGATTCCCGCCGATAGCCAGAAGATCTCCGTCACCGGAGGCAACCAGCACCTTTCCTTTCGGCCGGGCCAGCTTCAACCCCGCGGCAAAAGGAATGGCTCGGCCGTGCGTGGTGTGGAATGAATCCAGCTTAATATAGCCGGCCATGCGGCCGGTGCAACCGATCCCTGAGACCATGGCCACGTCATCCAGGTCCATCCCGGATTTTTGGATGGCCGTAATCACGCAGCTGAAGACCGTGCCGATTCCACAGCCGGGGCACCAGATATGAGGCAGGCGGTCCGTTCTTAAAAGCTCATCCTGAGGGTGGGATGGAATCCGGGCCGCACTTTTTTTCGCGCTCATGACCTCTCCTTCAAAACTGATTCTATAGTTTCAGAAATAATCTCTGACCGGATGATACCTCCGCCGGGATGGGAGATAAGCCTTACCGGGCAACGGCCCTGGACCGCGCGTTCCAGTTCGAGCACCATTTGCCCCATGTTAATCTCAGGCATGATTATGCCCTTCAGGCCGGAAGACAGGTCCCGGAACATCTTCTCCGGGAAGGGCCAGACCGTATTGAGCTTGATAAAGCCGACTTTTAACCCGCGCTCCCGGGCCTCAAAAGCAGCCTGTCTGGCGGGCCGGGCGCTGATGCCGTAGGCCACCACGACTATTTCAGCGTCATCCATGTAATAGGGGTCGTAACTGATAATTTTTTCAATGTTGTTCCGGATTTTAGAGACGAGCCGGTTAACCATCTGCTCTTGGGCCTCAGTGTCCATCACCGGATAGCCGCGTAAGTCATGGGTCAGTCCGGTGATGTGCATGCGGTAGCCGTCCCCGAAATTCGCCATGGGCGCAACGCCATCCGGTCCGGGTTCATAGGGAAGGTATTTCTCCCGAGATACAGTGGGCTTTGGCCGGTTTATGATCTCGATCTCGTCTTCCGGGGGAATAATAACCCGCTCGTGCATGTGGCCTACTATCTCATCCGCCATGATCATAACCGGGACCCGGTACTGCTCCGCCAGGTTGAAGGCCCGAATAGTAAAATCGAACATCTCCTGCGGGGACGACGGAGAGACGGCTATTATCTCATAGTGCCCGTGTGAGCCCCAACGGGCCTGCATCATGTCCGCCTGGCCCACTAGGGTGGGTAGTCCGGTACTGGGACCGGCCCTTTGCACGTTACAGACCACACAGGGTGTTTCGGTACAAATCCCCAGACCTATATTCTCCATCATCAAGGAGAATCCCGGCCCGGAAGTGCTGGTCATGGATTTTACTCCACCCCAACTCCCACCCAGAACAGCGGCCATGGAAGCCATCTCGTCTTCCATCTGGATATAGATGCCTCCCACCTCTGGTAGACGCCGGGACATGCGTTCAGCCACCTCGGTGGCTGGGGTGATCGGGTAACCGGCAAAAAAGCGGCATCCCACGGCCAGGGCCCCTTCACAGCTCGCCTCGTCGCCATTCATGAAATGTGTTCCGGTCAATACAGCCTGACCCGCCACGCTTTTCCCCCCTTATAAAACAGTAAAAAAATCCACGGCCCAAAAAACCCTCAACCCATCCCCGAAAAGCCACTCGAAGCAAATGTGGTGAATAACCTGAATGAATATCTGAGATGGGATCTGTTAAGGACTGCGGGCCGCTCTAATTGTCCTCCACGGAGAAGATCGCGAATTCAGGACAAATTGCTTCGCAAAAGTGACAGTTGACGCAGGCTTCGCCTTTTACTACTTCCGGAAAGTGATAACCTTTTACGTTGAACGCCTGTGACATATGAAGTACGTCGCGAGGGCAGTATTCGATGCAAAATTCGCAGCCTTTGCACCGCTCCTCGATTAACATCACTTTCCCCTGGCTCACCTGGACAGTGCCCAGGTCGAAGGGATCTCTCCAATATTTCATCTCAGCTCCCTCTATCGACAGACTGATAGGCCGGTGGGATTTTGGTTCGCAGGTTTAAATCTCTCGGGTGTAGTTCCCCAACGCTTGCGCCGCCCGTCGATAAGGCTTTAGGGGTTGATCCCCCCACTGGACACCCCTAATCTCCGTCATTTCCAGGATAAGTGTCCATATAATCCGCTTAAAATATCATTAACGATTTTAAAATGCAAACGGAAAGCTACTAGTTTAATTAAGGTGAATCTTCTATAGTAATTGCCAAAAATATGTTCCGTTTCCAGCAAAGGGAGCTATTATCCTATCAACTAACATCGGAGACATGTAACTAGCCAAGCGTTTTTACAAAAACGCATATACGTGTTATTGTTTGCCTTCAGCAAACAATTTAGGCAATTACATGATGTTTTGGCGTTTGTCTCGACGTATGAGGGACGATTGATCGATATAGTTTTCATGTTATTAATGGCCTAAAACTTAAACAATAATATGACAAACGCTCTAGTCAACCGGGGCTTGAGTATGTTCCACATTCCAGCCATTCTGGATCGGGATCTCATCTTCACACTTGGTGTGAATCTTGATGCACACTTTTTAGCAAAGGGAGACGGATACGGGATTATATCTTTTTTTTAATTAAATATCAGATACTTATATATGGATGGCCAGATCTGGGCTTCAGATAAAGGTCACAGTTTTCATTAATTTGACCTAATATTCTCCTTAACTTCCCTTAAATTACCGACCAGGTTTGCCTCATAGTGTGAATCGAGTTGCACACTTTGAGAGACAGATTTATGCCCTGCGGTCGTATCTTATTGTAATGACTATAAGAAATAGCCAGGTCGAGAATTGGCACAGCCCTTGCCCTTATAGACTCGTGCCGGCGAAAGAAACAAAAGGGGGCCTAAAATGAAAAACAATTTCCAAATTCTAAATCTCGAACCCAATGCGCCGCGTGATAAAATTAAAAAAGCGTTTCGGTCTCTGGTTAAACATTATCACCCGGATTCCTCGCACAGTGAGAAAGACGATTCGGACAAATTCCAGGAAGTATACTCGGCTTACCGGACACTTATGCAAGGATTCCCGGCGGGTTTAGGTTCGGATGGATCGGCAGAGTCTCAATCCGAGGCCCATATATTCGAGGATGGCAGATATCGGTTTGAAGGTGTCTATGATCACGGATTGAATATATTCTATTGCTTAAAACTTTCCCCAGCGGCTTCGAAAACGGGCCTAAAGCTAGCGCTTCCCTGGAAACGAGAGGAAGCCTGTCCGAGTTGTTTGGGTTCGGGACACACTTTCGACCCGAATTTGAAGGACAGCCATCTGAAGCGATCGCTCTGTAACAGGTGCCGGGTAACGGGAGTGGTCAATCACAACTCGATCCTGAATATCAACCTAGAACCGGGGGGGCTCGAATCCAGGGAAATCAGACTGCCCGGAAAAGGACACTACAACCCGGCTACGTCGGTACGGGGAGACCTGATAATCGAAATCGAGATCGATGACCTGTTGTAGCGGTTAGACCGGAGGAAAAGGAGGGGAGAAATGGAAACTTTACCAGTTCGAAAGGATGCTTCTGACGGGCGGGGTAGAATAGGTAATATTTCAAGGAATAAAAAAAGCTGGTTCAAAAGCTGGTTCAGGAACTCCTACGTCAAGACCGGCCAAGAAAATCCCCATGCTTCGACATCAAATCCCTCTCTTACTACCAGAGGCGTTTTTATCAATTGCCTGGTTTGAGCGGTTGAAATATTAGGTTCTTCTCCAATTTAGTTGGAGAACAGGGTTCGAGGATTCAAGGGGTCAAGGGTCCAAGCGTTTGTTCAAGCGCTTGCTCACCAACGATTTTATCAGCGTCTTGAGCATCCTTTCAACTTCCTCTGTATCATCCTTGAGAGCCTTTAAATTTTCTTT
>JAZGHI010000245.1:0-10090 GCA_036480955.1 Candidatus Adiutricales bacterium | reverse complement strand
TCTACAACGGCAGTGGATATCATTTTGACAAAAATGCCCTCTTTATAAGCAAAGTACCATGTGTCGGTTCCTTTCATTTCTCCTTCAATGTCATAGTCCATACCTTGCTGCTCTCCTGCACCTTGTAAGGTACCCGTAACCTCAGCCGTTATTTTAACACATTCCATCCCATCAACAGTTTCGAATCCTTTCAGGGTGTGCACGCTTTCTAAATTGATCTGAACTTCACTTGATTCACTTTTTTCAGTAATAGTATCCGTGCTTGTCCACGTCTCTCCGATCTTTACAGATCTGCCTGCCAGGTTAGGGAATATGGCCTGGAAATCAGATTCAATACTGATTTTTCCCTCCGTGGGGAGCTCATACTGGATAGATTCTGCGCCGGATAATTCCAGTTCTTTTCCGAGAGGAGAAAGGGTCATGTCAAAACTCTTTCCTATGACAGAACTCAAGTCCGGAGAAAGATCACCCTCTAAACTTACGATACTGATGCTCATAGAATCAATAGTAATCCCGAGTTGATGATTATCTTCCTTTAGCCCTTTTGCTTTGACCGAGAAGGCAGTTTTTGTATTGACCTCGACATCTATTGACTGGCCCATGACTTCAATTATCTGATTCGTTTCTTCCGAAGAATGATACTTCAGGATTTGATCTACCGGCATCCGGTATTGAAGGATGAGGCCTGTTTCTGGATCTCCCCGCTGATCTCCTTTTTTTACAGCGCCCCCGGCCAGAAATGTGACGACTAAGACGACAAGTACTGGTAGTAATCCTCTCTTTAGGTTTTGTTTGTTAATCATTTTTTACCTCCCGTTTTTAAAGTGTTTATTTTATTTATTATTTATCATTATAACTGCTTTTTATGTTTAATAAAATATAAAACATATTTAACCTGAATGTTCACTATAGTACACCAAGTGTTACGTCAGCGAACACTTTTTCTCTTCACTTCCTGGGAGTTTATGAATCACATCCAGTTTGATTGAAGTAGTCTGTTTCTTGCTGATTAATCAGGACAAGAGGTTAGATCTATGTTTAAAAACTATATAAAAATCACCTTACGCAATTTCTCTACTCCTTCCTGGACGATACGATGGAAGCCATGTACAACGAAGAAAAAAGATGGGGGGCTATTGTGGGCTATTCCTCTGCGCTGGCTGTCATCATCGCCTGCATGGGCATCTTCGGACTGACATCCATTACCGTCAATCGAAGGACAAAAGAGATCGGCATCCGCAAAATCCTGGGTGCCAGTATTCCTCAGATCATCGATATTTTGATAAGGGAATTTATCTGGCTTGTGGGAATCGCTAATATCATCAGCTGGCCGTTGGCCTATTTTGCCATGAAAATGCTGCTCGATAATTATTATTACCGTATTCCCCTGGGACTGCAGTATTTTCTCCTGGCAGGGATCTTATCCTTTATCATAGCTGTGCTAACAACAATCTTCCTGGCAGTCAGAGCGGCCGTGGCAAATCCTGTGGATTCGCTCCGGTATGAATAAAAATTGAACGATGCTTCAGCAGGGAGATTTTCCTATCACCCGGCTCTTATCTTTCGTATTCCTTACTTACGCACAGGCACAGGTAGCATTGTCCTCCAGACGGCAAGCCATTTTCCTTCTTCACGAGAAAATACGAATAGATCATAGCCTGAATCCTTGTGAACTTCGCCCCTCATCTCATAGGTCATCTCGAATTTATAGCTGGAAACAGCTGTATCATTCCAAACATCTATTGTTTGGTCTGATTCTTTGAATTCACGGATCGTGGCATGACTTACGAAGTCCTTGTAGCTGTCCACGCACTCCCGCTTTCCCCTTCCTCCTCCTTGGGATCCGGGTTGGACGATCACCATGTTTTCATGAAAGCAATCCTCCAGCTCCTCCGGATGGCCTTTCGACCAGGCATCGTTTATACTTCTCAGGAGCTGCCGGATTTCCTCACGGGCATCCTGTTTAATGTCTGAAGCCATCTGTCTCCTCCTGCTAATAGTAGATTTTTGATCCTTAACATCTCTCCTCCGCAAGCATCATTTCCAGAGCTACTCCACATAGCTGATTTTGAACTTATAAATCAGAATAAAATGTATGTCAAATATAAGAATATTTGGCTCCTCCATATCTTGTTGATTTAAATGCTGGGAATCAGATCCAAAGAGACGCTGTGATATGTGTATTTTCACTACTTAGATTTAGCGCACTGGTTTTAAAGCATCAATCTCGACAGCGGACATGAAGAATCCGCTGAAGCAGAGGTTTTTTGGGAGTTACCAGGTAAAGATCTGCTTTAGCTCCGGAGACACGTTCCCCAAACATCAATACATAAATTTCCACTTCTTTGCCCTTCCATTCCGGACTCACTGGAAATCGAAAGGTTATTCCGTCCAAACCGTTCCGTTTGATCCACGCGGAGTTCCACTCGTAGTTATGATAAGGATAACCAGGTGCCCGTTTGGGGGCAGCTGTGATCTGATCTCCCACACGAGCCACCACATAAACATCATCCACCGGATCAAGCTTCGCTTCTCCAGCATGGACCGCAACCGCCAGTTCCTGCCCGGACCAAAACCGGTTGATGGTGTGAACGGCGTAAAGAACCCGGCTAGGGACGGCTTGGGCGCCCAAGAAATTAGTGGCATGCCAATTTGACCTGTCGAATTCGCTTCCGGATGCATCAAATCCTCGAATCTCAGACACACTGAAGTTTCGGCCTTGGATCCGGATATAACGGCTTCGATTCTCAGGAAATTCCACTTTCAGCTTTACCGGTTTTCCATCGCCGGCTGCTACGTCATGAATCCGGAGGTTTCCGCTCCTTCTCCTCAATTCTTCATAAAAAGGAAATCTACTCATATCTGGGAAATCATTTACTTCAATCTTAATCCAGTTTTTAAGGTCATTAGACAGCTCGATGGTTTCGATGGCGGCGTCTTCCATCCGCCTGACAAGGTCCAGCTCCAACCTCCCCAGGTTTTTGGACTCTCCCATGTCAATCCGCCATTGGGAAGATTCACTTCGGTATGGCTGGGGTGTCCCGGTAAATGGACTGCGTTTAGCATAACCATCGCTCCACCGCGTATCAGAATTTCCATCGAACGCATTGCGGTTAAAGACGTGAGCTTGTATAAGCTTCTCCCACATATATTGACGGCAATCCTCTACCTCCCTAAATCGGGAAGGGATTTTTTTAAGTTCAAGCATTTCCCTAATTTCCAGAGCGTCATCATTGAGAGAGAACCTGGCAAACTCTCCCAGATATGCTCCGCTTTCTAATAAGGAATCGATTTCCCTGAAGGCGCCCAGACTGCGGAAGTAGTCCCTATCGACTCTATCACCCGGAAACTTCATCCTGAGCTTTTCATCATCCCGAAGGTGGATATCCTCTCCGGTTTCCCCGGTTATGGTTTTACCGCCGAAATTTTTCAAGTTCAAATCATAGGTATGTCCGGGCTCGCCCAGAAGAAGTACATCAAAATTTTTTTCATCGGGCCGAGGAATAATTTCGTAGCTTATACCCTGGATATAAGGCACCTTGATCTGTTGAGAATCCGCCTGAATGAGTTTAACTTCGAAAGGCTCGAGGGTCATCCTAACCGTCTCTCCTGCAGTAAAGTTTTCTCCGTTTTTTGAAAGATGCCGCTCAAACGGATATCGCTGCCGTAAAACCAGAGGAGTTCCCTTTTGAATGCTCAATCCGATTCTATTATCCAAAAAAACAGATTTTTCAATTTTATCCCAAGTCATATTACGAAGAACCAGCAGTACAGAGACTTCACTGCTGTGTGCTATATCTCCGTCTTCGAGTAAAAAGGAGGTTTTTAAAATCTCATGTGACTGTTTGTGAAGCTGAATCAGTCGGGCCAACCGGGGATAGTCATCATCTCTAAGAAAGAAAAAGGTCCCGTACATCTCAGGAGATATCACCGAAGCCCGCCCGAAAGCCTGAATTACAAAATCATCGGCCCATCGTTCTACGCTGCTGTTGAAGCAGATACCGTGGTCTTCAAACAGACGGAAGGGAACCTCGTAAAACGTAGTGGAAAGATCTCGCCGAACTGAACAGACGCGGTTGAACAGCCAGGCATCCCGGTTGGTAATGTGGACATCGATGTAGGTCTCCTCCCCTTTCCAGAGGATGCAGTCGGTCAGAGTCAGCATATAGGGGGAGTCGTTCACCCTATGGTTAATGGCTATAAAGTCGGGTCTTATGGCACGGATTTCCGACAAGGCGTCGGCCAGCGTCTGATATTTTTTTTCCAGGATATACTTATTTTCGTGGCGTATAGGAGAAACCACGGTATCCAGTTTGAAAAGCCCTACATTGGAATCACGGACCCATGATATCAGTTGTTGTTTGCGAGCCTCCATTTCTTCTGGGGATTCACCAAATCCATCGGGCCCGATCCAAAGACCCAGCTTCATCCCCAGATCGGCCGAAGCTTCAGCAATGGTTTGTAATCCGTGAGGGAATCGTTGGTCGAAGATGGTTTTATATTGAGAAAAATAGGTTCCCATGGATTCGACCAGTCCGGCATCGGAGTTATAGATATCAAATTGGAGACCGTAGAGTTCCTTCATTTTTTTAAGAACTAAGAAATTGGCCAGAATCTCGGATTCCAGGGGACCGGAATTGTCATGGCAGAGCCAATCGAAATACAGGGTTGTAAAATCTACCCGGTTGGCTCTAATTCTCAGAATATAGCGTCCAAAGGCCTCTTGAATTCGACCATGTTTAGAAACTCCAAAACCCATGATTTTACTGATCCATGATGCTCCGGATTTAAGGACAAAGTCGGGATAATGTTTAAAAACGAAACCTTTTGAATCGATTTCGGGCTCTGCAATCGGCCATTCCATTCCCCAGAAAATCTGATTTTCCAGGAACAAAGGATTTTTCTGTTCAGGAAGAGACTCAGAACTCGACCAAACTATCCGGTCTGTCACCATATCCTTGATATGGAACGAGTCCTTCCCAAAGTTTTTTACCTGGATCTTCTTCCGGACGTACCAAGCTGATTCAGGAAGGAAATATTCCACTCTAACTTCGAGCCCTTTCCAGAAATTTTGTCCGGCATACCGGATCACTATTCGGTCTGGTGACGGTTTTTGTATGGTTTCACACTTGAATTCCCGGCTTTCGAGAGTAACATTCTTACCGCCTTTCTCAATTACTATGGCAAAAACTTCGGAAATTAAATTGAAGTTGCTTCCGGAAAGTTTATTGTCGAGGTTAATATATCCAGAAGGATTGATGGCGAACGTCATGAAACGATTCTCAATCCGATTAATCCTTAGATTCTCCTCTTCTCTAGGGTTTGGGGGTGCTAAGAATAAGTTGAACACTAATAAAAAGACTAGGGGTAGATTCATGCTTACCTCCAAAACTTCAACAAATCACCTATTAATAAAATTAAAATGCCTGATTTATAGCAGCTCTCTTACCGATCCGCCTTTACTGGGCGAAGAAGGTATTTTCCGCCAGGAACAGTATTGAATCGGATCGCTCCATCCTCTTTTTGGATCTCAACACTTTGTCCATTAAAAATAACCTCGACCTTTTGACTGACTCTGACTCCTTTTTTGTTCTAGGACGGTTTGCCTTTAGCATGTTTATTTGGATCTCAGAGATCGATCAGCACCTTCATGGCCCTGTCCCGGTTATCCTCGATATATTTGTAAGCCTTGGCATAATCTTCAAAGGGAAAATGTTTAGAAATCAAAGGTTCTAGGATTACTTTTCGGGAATTAATCAGATCTATCGCCGTCAAATAATCCTCTTCTTGAAACATCAGCGTCCCGATCATGCGGAGCTCTTTGTCCTGGACCAATCCCATATCCACTTCGGGCTTCTCCCCAAAGACACCAACCACAACGATGTCAGTGCCTTTCCGGGCTAAATCGATAGCATCTGCTATTGCCTCTTGGACACCTACACATTCCAGAATGGCATCAGCTCGATTCGGACCAAAGGCTTCATCGAGTTTGGCCTCAAGGAGATTTTGTGAAACATCGACGGTAAAATCGATGCCGCATTGTCCTGCGATTTCCAGTCTAAAATCACTGATGTCTGTGATAAGAAGCTTTCGGGCTCCAAGTCCCTTGGCCGCTTGGGCGGTCAGGTTACCGATAGGGCCTGCCCCGATAACCATTAAATTCATCCTGGAAACATCGCCCAAACGCTTGACAGCATGAACGCCAACCGCCAACGGTTCGACCATAGCGCCGTCATCATAACTCAGTCCCTCAGGAAGCTTAATAACCAGTTGGTGATCTACCGGAATGTATTCACGAGCCGCACCATCTGTCTGACAGCCGAGTACTTTCAAATCATTGCAGATGTGGTATCTGCCATGAGTGCAAGGATAACACTGACCGCACACCAGTTGAGGCATGACTGTGACTTTTTCACCAGGGAAAAAGCTGTCGACGCTTTTGCCGGTCTCAGCTATCTCTCCCGAAAATTCATGTCCCTGAACTATCGGACAACTGATATAAGGATGTTTGTCATAATAAGCGTGGATATCGGAACCGCAAATACCAATTTTTTTTACCTTTATCAGGACTTGATTTTCATCAAGTTGCGGCTTCGCCACCTCCTCCAGAATGATTTTTTGTGGCTCCACCAGCCTGACTTGTTTCATAATTGGCCTCCTTTCAGGATCAAAATATTAGTCCTAATCAGTTCACCAAAGTGTAATATTCGTCAATGGAATCCGACCAATCCGTCTTCCCATCCACTTGACTGTACTGCCGGCGAACGCTTACGGGAATGTACCGCCAGAAAACTACACGGATAGGAGAATTATCAAACTGAACCACTATATAACTCTTTTCCCTTTGAGCATAATATTCATTGTACTTTACCTTTAGATAGGTTTTTTTATTTAAACCCGGCAGCTTTTTAATAAAAGCTCATAAATCTCCTCCAGATTGGCCACTCGAGGATGGTTTTTATAATCCGGGAGGACAAGCGAGGCTTCCGCCAAGGCACGTAGTTCTTCCTTCGGGACCTTCAAGTCCTCAAAACAAAAACTCATGCCGATTTCTTTAAGGAAATCTTCCATTATATTACAGAACCTGGCTGCGGCCTCGTCATCAGGAAGATTCTCTACTGATGGATTAAATATACCGGCAACTCGGGCAAATTTATAAGATGCCGCCCGGTGAGTGTACCGGAGTATTGCCGGGTAGATCACGGCCAGAGCTTCTCCGTGCATGACATGAGGATAATTTCCTCCGATCGCCATCCCAATACCGTGAGGAAGAGTCACTCCGGCGTTGGCAATGCAGAGGCCGGCCAGCGTATCCGCCCAGGCTAGACCGGTCCGAGTCTCAAGATGTTTACCGTCTTTCACAGCTTTGGGCAAAAGTGCGGTCACCAACCTTATAGCCTCCAAAGACATCAGATCTGTATAGGGTGATCCGTTGGAATGGATAAAACTCTCGAATGCATGAGCGAAAACATCGAAACCGGTGGAGGCGGTGATATGCTCTGGGACCGAGAGCATGAGCTCTGGATCTATTATACTCACCTTAGGATAAAGCCGAGAATGGTAAAGAGCGGATTTGTTTTTTTCTGCCGGATTAGTGACGGCTGCCACCTGTGTGACATGGGATCCGGTTCCCGAAGTTGTAGTAACGGCAATCACAGGCAGGGTCTTTTCTGTCGGCTGTGTATCCCGGAAAAAAAGATAATCCCAACAAGTCCCCTCATGCGTTGCTTCTACAGCGATAGCCTTGGCTGTGTCCATACTCGATCCTCCGCCCAGGCCGATGACAACATCAGCATTATAGGAACGCGCCATCCGGGCTCCATCTGAAACCACCGCCGTGGTCGGATTGGGAATCACTTCATCAAAGTGAGTTACGGCTATGCCGTTTTCTTTAAGCGATTGCTTAACCTTGTGGATCAGCCCTTCGAAATCCGGAAAAATCGGAACGGTCACCAAAAAGCACCTCTTTCCCCATTCAGATACAATCTGACCGATCTCCGCAATCCGGCCCCGGCCGAATTTAATATCAGTCGGTTGATAATAGTTGAATTCTTTCATTTTTTTCCTTATTTAATGTCTTCGTATTAATATGTCTAAGTTGATTATCCGTCTAACGAGTATTTTATCTTAAAAGATAATACAAAAAAATCATTAGCAGTAATTTACTATAATTCTCGGCTAGGCTCTAGGTTTAATTATAATTTGCAGAATTAAAAATAATACTATCTTGAAAAAAACAAAAAGACCAAATATTATTCTTATCAATAATGAAAGAATCAAATTCAAGAAGGGAATTTTTAAGAATGATTTTGGCAGGCGGGACAGCGGCCGCTCTCCCCGATCAACTGCAAGCGCCCGCACGGGGTTTTATAAGTTCCTAACCGGCGGAAACCTGACAGCAGGGACTTCTCTCAGGAAACGGTACCATCGGGGCCAATGTGCTGAGCCGCCCGCTGGATGAGACGATCATTTTCACTCACGAACGTTTATTCCTGCCCAAAGGACCTCCGGTGATGCCCCCTCTCACCGCACCGCGTCTTTTTGAGATTCGCAGGCTTATCGATCAAGGGCTGTATAAACAGGCAACCGAATTGGCTTTTAATCTGACTGAGCAGGAAGGTTTTAGCGCTTGTTTTGTTTTACTCACATTTTTATCCAATTTCTGCCCTCTGACATCCTTTACGACCTATTTCATAGAGAAACCTTGTGGTCAAACACAAAGAAATTGGATGAATATTTGCGAACCATTTGAGTAATATTTTCGTACTACTAATAGAGCTGTTTAGTGTAGTACTGCGGATTGCCCAAGGAAATTAATTTAGGAGAGATCAATGAAAAATAAATGGATTGTTGTCCCCCTATTAATGGCCGGTTTTAATCTATCTCTGCTGACTAAGGATCTCCTCTCAGAGCCCCGCTCCGGGCACTACTTCTTTAATTTCTCTATTGCCTATCCTCTCTCCATCAACAAGTCCAAGCACGACTCGACCAACATCAACCTTTCTCTTTTTTACGGCCATGTGGGGCAGGTCCACGGGCTTGACGTGAGCGGCCTTGTATCAGCGGTCGGGGAAAACGTCAATGGGCTTCAGATAGCCGGTCTAGCCGGTGTATGCGGAGACGAATTTACCGGCGTCCAAATAGCCGGCGGTTTTGGTGTTACCGGTGAACGATTTTCAGGAATCCAACTCTCTGGAGGGATCAGCGTATCCGGAAAAACCTTCCAGGGGTGGCAGACCTCCGGACTCATCAGCGTTGTTGGAAACTCCTTTCGAGGAGTTCAGGTGACCGGAGGATTAAATATTGTCGGAGAAGATGCTGTAGGGTTGCAGGCTTCAGGACTTTTTAATGTTACAGGAGAAAAATTCAGAGGGATTCAGGCAACCGGAGCTTTTAATGTGACCGGTGAGGATTATGTCGGCCTGCAGGCAGCAGCTGGATTTAACGTTACAGGAGATGATTATGTCGGCATGCAGGTAGCAGGCGGATTTAATGTCGTGGGTGATGTGCTTTCCGGGCTGCAGCTCGGGACATTTAATATCGCTGCCACCTCCAGGGGAGCCCAGATAGGAGTTGTGAATACAGCCGGAAAACTGGATGGATTTCAGCTGGGATTGATCAATTACTCTATAGAAGGTGACGGTATCCCCGTGGGCCTTATAAACATTTCCAAATATGACGGAAGGATTAAATGGATCAACTGGGCCAGCAACATAAGTGGGATGAACAGCGGTGTGAAATTCACTGTTAACAATATATATTCTATTGTCACTCTTGGCGGCATCAACTTCTACGGGGATATAACAGAATCTTTTGTTTACGCAGGATTTTACGGCGTCTCATTTCCTTTCGGCCGCCTTTCTTTGAACACTGATATCGGGTATATGTATCTGGATAACCAAGATATATTTCCGAAAAGAAGGGGAAAAATCGACCAGCACGTCACCCTGCTGCGGGCTTCATTGAACATGAAGCTTTCGAAGAGATTTTCCCTGTTTGCAGGCAGCGGCCTGGGCTATATATCAGACTACAATACCTTTCTCAGCTCAGGCGAAGTTTATCCCCTATTTTTTGCCGGCCTGGAATTGTT
>JAZGHI010000244.1:0-3263 GCA_036480955.1 Candidatus Adiutricales bacterium | reverse complement strand
CCCTGGCCAAAAAGCAATATATGGATGCAACTTTCAAGATCGTTCGCGGTAAAGGTTTTATGTCCCTGTAAAGTGGTCGGATTTGTCTGGAAGAATCCGGCCGCCTTAATACTACGATTCGAGTGTGAATAAATTAAAAAAAACAGTTTATTTTTACACCTGCGCAAACACAAGATTTGAGGGAATTTTTTTGCTCGGCATTCTGGCAAACGTACTTCCCCTTGGTATACTTTTATTAGGAGAAGAATCTGCTGTACAAGCCAGTTTCAACCGGCTTCAATATTTAATTAAAAAACGGGAAATCTCTCCGAAACGGTGCCCGATAAATGAAAAATTGACCGAATCCGGACTCCCTGACTGATTAGGAGAGACCTCTGCAAAACGAGTATTTTTGTCGAAATCGCGGCGTGCGAAAAATTAAGCCGCAGGAATAATACAAGTATTTTGAGGACTTAATTTTAAGCACAACAAAGAGTTCGGCCAAAAGACGACCTTTTGCAGAGGTCTCTAGGAAGGTGTATGGCCGTGTCATCCTTGAAATCGACCGTTAAAATCAGCCTAACCGCCCTGAATATAGGGATTTTTTTAAGCCTCGTTTTTTTCTCTGTAAAAGCAGTCCAGGCCCAGCAGAATATAGAACTGTTTACCGTGGCCTCCGGGCTGAGCCATCCGGTGGCTATCACGCATGCCGGAGATGGCACCCATAGGCTTTTCATTACTCTCCAGGAAGGACGGATCATGGTTTTGAGCGGAAATGAAGTTCTGCCGGATCCCTTTCTTGATATCAGGACCCTTGTTCTGTCTGGTGGTGAACGCGGGCTGCTGAGCGTGGCCTTCCATCCAGATTACGCTACGAACGGTCTCTTTTTCGTCAATTATACAAATACAAGCGGTAATACTGTGATTGCCCGGTACTCGGTCTCATCAAATCCTAACGTGGCCAATCCGAACTCGGCTTCAATTATACTCACTCAGGCTCAACCCTTTGCCAACCACAACGGCGGACAGTTGAATTTCGGGCCTGATGGTTTTCTCTACATTGGAATGGGGGATGGTGGATCGGGCGGAGATCCTCAAAATAACGCCCAGAACCTTGGAACTATTCTCGGTAAAATGCTGCGTATTAATGTGGACCAAGGCCTTGCCTATTCCATTCCGCCGGATAATCCCTTCGCTGGATCCGCGACCGCGCGAAGAGAAATCTGGGCTCTGGGCCTCCGAAATCCATGGCGATTCAGTTTCGACCGCTTGACCGGGGATATGTTTATAGCCGACGTCGGCCAAATCAGCTTCGAAGAGGTCAATTTCCAACCTTCCTCAAGTTCCGGCGGGGAGAATTATGGGTGGAGGTTCATGGAAGGACTGCACTGTTTTGATCCCCCGGTGAATTGTGATAACGGCCACCTTACCCCGCCCATTCTGGAATACGACCATTCGCTGGGCATTTCGATCACCGGCGGATATCGTTACCGGGGCTCGCAGAATCCCAGTTTAGTCGGCACTTACTTTTACGCCGATTTCGGATCAGGACGAATCTGGGGAGCCAGCCAGGACAGTCTTGGGCAATGGACGACTGAAGTTGTTCTGGACACCAATCTCAGCATCACTACATTTGGAGAAGATGAGGCCGGTGAACTCTACCTTGCTCATTACTCACCCACCAGTGGATCGATAATTCGTTTGGCGAGCAGACGGCCCGCGGCGGACACCGCATCGGGAACCACAAGCTCTGGCGGCAGTTGTTATGTTTTTACTCTTTATAATCATAACTAGAAATGTTAATGATTTTATCTGCAACTGACTCCTCTCAGGTTAAAGAGTCCCATAATTATTGAAGTTAAACTTAAATAGATAAGGTATTCACGGGTATCTGACAACACCTCCGCGTTTTTCAGGCCGAGAACTAGCAATCGAAAAGACTCCTCTGCGGTTCATTGAAGAGTCGGCCGATCTTCAACCGCTCAACCGGGGAATGAGATTTTATTTTTAGAAAACAGCAAGTTCAAGTAGGGAGTAAATAAATATGAATCGGGAACATATAAAAACCCGGATATTCTCTGTGATCGCGATTATATGCATTGCCTTTTTCTTGGCTGCCTGTGGAGTTGGCGTCGGGACCTTTGTAGTCGACCTCGATGCCGATAATGATGGGATTCCAGACGTTGATGATTCCTTTCCCAACGATGCCAATATCTTCGCGTCGTTTATTTCTCCGGCTGTTTCCTTGCAAGCTCTCTTCCAAGGTAGTTTCTGTATACCGCTGGACATCAGCCATAACGGTGAGGTGGTCGGCTTCTCCGAAATTCTGCCAGGTTTACCAGTGGTGGCGGTACAGTGGGTGGTTGAAGCCGATGGTTTCTCAAACGGCTTGCCGATCCAGCTTAATCCGGTGTTGGGTATGTCATCCATTGATTTTTCCACGGCCCGCAGCGTCAACGATTTCGGTCAGATTGCCGGCGAGGCGGAAGTTAATTTAGCCGGCGATCTTGCGGCGGTTTTGTGGAATGATATTTTTAGCCCGGCCGAACCCCTTCCTTTGCTCGGGGCGCCTGGCACTTTCAGCGCGGCTTTCGATATCAATAATAACGGACAAATTGTCGGTGAGGCCGAGAATAATTTCTTTCAAGTCCAGGCTGTAATCTGGACCGTTGATCCGACCGGTTTTGTTATTTCCGGGCCGTTTGGACTGGGAAATTTACCGGGCGGTACTGAAAGCTCTGCCTTCTCTATCAATGAACTCGGTGCGGTTGTTGGTGAGGCTGTTGACTCGGTCGGAGTAATTCACGCTGTCTTATGGGAACCGAATACCGTGGGCGGATTCAATATTATCGACCTGGGATTTCCCGAAGACTTTGGGAGCAGGGCCCTCAGCATCAACGAAAACAACGAGGTGGTTGGAGAAGTAGAAGTGGCGCTGGGCGAAATCCACGCCGCACATTGGGTACTTCAAGGAACCATCTTGACACGAACCGATCTCGGGATCACAGGTTTTGACAGCTCCGCCAATGATATTGACGACTCGAATCGGGTTGTCGGTTTTGCCAACATCACCGGAACAGATTTGGCCGCGGTCTGGGACACTCGGAGCATTGATTTCTCGAATTTTAATCTGATACTGGATGGACTCGCGTTCAGTCAGGCCAACAGCATCAACAGCCTTGGCCAGGTCGTCGGCCGGTTAGGAAGCATCGGCTTTGCCGCTACACCGGAATAGGGGAGTATCCATCGAAGCTATAATTTCTAGGTTGAGACCTCTGCAAAAC
>JAZGHI010000243.1:0-2722 GCA_036480955.1 Candidatus Adiutricales bacterium | reverse complement strand
AGGAATCAAGAATAAGAGGCCGGGTCGAGACCTATATAAAGGCTCGGCGTTCCATGGTTCAGCAGGCCCTGACCCAACCCCTTCTCAAACAGGAAGAGGAAGGCGGCTGCGGTGTCACCGGTTTCGCCTCCAGCGTCAAGGTCAAGGGCCGCCACATCTTCGAACCCTCGAGGCAGATGCACAACCGAGGCAACGGTAAAGGCGGCGGTATAGCCGCTCTGGGGATCGATCCGGCTGATCTGGGCGTAACACAGGAAATCGTGGATGAGGATTACCTTCTCCATATAGCCTTCCTGGAGCCTGAGTGCCGGGAAGACCTTGAGAAAAAATTTATCAACCCCCATTTCAATATCGATCACGTGGCGCCGATTATCCCCGTGGATGATTATCGGGCCATCGAGGGTCTTGATGTCCGTCCTCCGGACGTGGTCCGCTACTTTGTGCGGGTGAAAAGGCCGGTTCTTCAGAACTTCATGAAAAAGAAGGGCCTCGACTTCACTGACGAACGCCGGGCCGAGGATGAGTTCGTTTATCAAAACACCTTTTTCCTAAACAGCGAATTTTACGCAAAAGGCCAGCAGTGGGCCTTCGTTCTTTCCCACGGCCGAAACCTGATGGTCCTGAAAATTGTGGGCTACGCGGAAAACGTGGTTCAGTATTACCAGATAGACAACCTGAAAGCCCACGCTTGGATCGCCCATCAGCGTTATCCGACCAAGGGCCGGGTCTGGCACCCGGGCGGGGCTCATCCCTTTGTCGGTCTGAACGAGGCTTTGGTTCACAACGGTGACTTTGCCAATTATCACAGCGTGAGTGAATATTTACGCCAGAGAAATATAACCCCCTTGTTTATGACTGACACTGAGGTCAGCGCCTTGATGTTCGACCTGCTGACCAGGGTCTATAATTATCCTTTGGAATATGTATGCGAGGCCCTGGCCCCAACCAGCGAGATGGACTTCGACAACCTGCCTGAAGAAAAGCAGAAAATCTATTCCCTTATTCAATCCAGCCATATCCACGGTTCCCCGGACGGTCCCTGGTTCTTCATTATTGCCCGAAACGACACGGCCAACCATACCCTCCAGCTGATCGGTATCACCGACACGGCCATGCTCAGGCCACAGGTCTTCGCCCTGATGGATGGGGAAGTCAAAATAGGGCTAGTCTGCTCTGAAAAGCAGGCCATAGACGCCACCTTGGTAAGTCTGGCCGACGAAGACCCCCGGTTCGGACGGGTGGCCGACCTCTATTGGAACGCACGCGGCGGCTCCCACACCGACGGCGGGGCGTTTGTCTTCAACATCAAGCCGAATGGGAATGAACAAGCCGAATTCACCTGCACCGATAAATTCGGCCAGCCGATAGTCGTCCCCGAGGATCAGGTTCCGCATTCAAGTATCGACTTGAAATCAACGGGATCGCTCGAGGCCGAAACAGTCTCGGCCCTTCAGCAGATACTTTCATCGAGATCGGCCATGGACCTGTTCCAGATGGTGGTTAATGGGATTTCCAGGCCGGGGTACGGCTGGTTTATCAAGGTAGTAGAAACTCTGAAAAAGGCCGCGCTTAAAGACCAGCCCGTGTTTGATACGGTACTTAAGGCCCTGACCTTGCTCATGGACCGGCGATACAATCCGTTTGACAAACGCCGGCGGTCACTGGTCGAGATTCTCGGACAGACCATAGACGAACTGCTTCTATCCATACCACTGATCGGTTCGAAAACTGACGGTAAATACGTCCGGGTGGATTTTTTCAGCCGGGATCGTCTTACGGCCCCGGAAGAAGGTCAGGAAATCCTGGTCGTCGACGCGTCGAGATTCGAGCCTGAGGGTGAAAACTGCGACGCGCGCCTGCAGGTGAAAGCCTATAATCTGGGCTGGCAAAGGTTCATTATCTTCGGTCTGCGCGGCCAGCGCTTCACCGCCAACGGCCTGGGCAAAGAGACCGGAGCGGTCCGTTTCGATGTTTACGGAAGTTCGGGCGACTATCTGGCCTCGGGCATCGACGGCCTAGAGATACACGTGCACGGAAACGGTCAGGACCAGCTCTGCCAGATTATTAAACAGGGCAAGCTGGTCGTTCACGGCGACGTGGGCCAGACATTCATGTATGGGGCCAAGGGAGGCGAGGCCTATATCCTGGGCAACGCCGCAGGCAGGCCGTTGGTCAACGGCGTCGGAAGACCGCGGGTGGTCATAAACGGAACCTGCCTTGATTATCTGGCCGAATCGTTCATGGCCGGTGACCCTTTAAACGGAGGCGGTTTCGTGGTCTTAAACGGGATGGCTTTCGACTGGCGCGGCCGGCTTATTGACCTGCCCACACCCTATCCCGGTTCGAACCTGTTCTCCCTGGCTTCGGGTGGAGCGATATATATTCGCGACCCTGAAAATAAAATCGTTGATGAACAGCTGAACGGTGGTATCCTGGACTATATCACCCTGGCCGACTGGGAGCTTATTCTGCCGAATTTAAGAGAAAACGAGCGGCTGTTCGGGATTTCGGTGGAAAAAGACCTCCTGACCATTGACGGCCACGTACTGGACCCGGCCAGAATATATCGCAAGGTGAAGGCGGTGCGGAGCACGGTTTTGGCTGGCAGTGAAGAAAGCCTTAGCCCGGAATAAGCGGTCTCTTTTCTTTTTTTACCTGACTCAAGCTGAGCCGGTTTCCGGGTTGTGGTCTGAAGCTTACTTGCGGTTGTGGAGGGAGCAAT
>JAZGHI010000242.1:0-4584 GCA_036480955.1 Candidatus Adiutricales bacterium | reverse complement strand
ATTCTGGGTGAGGTTTCCCGGCCGATTTTTAAAAGGGTCTTGCGGTTTTTCGATCTCAACTCACTGTTAATTTTCAGGAAAAGCTCCAAAGGGTCCTCTATACCGGGATATTTGTCCCGAAATTCGTTAACAATCTTTTTGAAGAACGCGTCGTTCAGCTTACTGGTCTTGTTTCTGAACTTTCGGCGCAAGTTTATAACGGCCAGCGTGTTTTGGCGCAGATTCCCCACGCGGTCGGTGGCCATCAAGACAGGTGAGAATTCGTCCAGACTCATGTAATAAGGGAAGGCGAAAAAGGAGAAGTATTCACCGTTTTCCTGCTTGAATCCTTTGAAAAAAAGATCCCCGACCATAACACCGGTCGAGACGACATCTTCATCCACAGCGTAGACGACACTGGAACTGCCCCCACGCCTGACATACGGCGGCCTGCTCTTTACCGCGATCTTCGGCGGTTTGCTGTCCAGGGTGATATCTTTTCTTAATTGCGCGGAGTTTTTTGTGGTGCCGTCCACGGCCAAAATTTCGAAGGAGAAATTTCCATCGGTTATGGGAACTTTTTTCAGATTGAATTTTTCAGTCACCAACTCCGGTTTGAGCAGGTATTCCTTTCGGAATACAATGTACTTCTTAGTTGATTTAACCGCCCATACCTCAAGCCTTGAAATTCCCGTGCCTTTATCTTCACCCCAGACAGTCAAGCTTGTTTGTTTGGATACAGCATCCTTATCCGGGAACAAGGTGATGACCGGGGCCTCGGAGTCCCGAATAAAAAAGAACCATCCGGCCAGGACGGCTACGGCCAGTAGCAAAATCGAAATAATCAGGTAACGCTTAATCATTTTAATCCTATTGTGTTATTGATGTTTTAAGTCTGTTTCCCCTCGATGGATAATCGAGTCAACCTAAAGTCAGGTTACCCATCCCCTCAGCCATTGAATTCTTAAGAAGATGAAGGCTGTTGTCAACCTAAAACTTGAATTCTTGTTGAAATTCAAGATTTGTCAGCAGACAACGCGGATTATCATCGCCGGCTTTTCCCTTAACTTAAGAATTTCACAGATTGATAAACCGGCCTTTCTGTATTATAATCGGATCTTAGACAGCGCAAAGCTTTACCAGCGTTTTTAAAAACATAAATCCAGAAATAATAAAAGGAGCACTTAAATGTCATATGAAATGATATTGACCGAGACCCGGGGCCGAGTCGGAATCATTACCTTTAACCGTCCTGAAAAACTCAACGCCCTCCACGCTACAATGAGTGGAGAAATGCGGGATCAGATAACGGTCTGGAATAATGATCCCAATATCGGCGCTATTGTGCTGACCGGCGCCGGCCGGGCTTTCTGTTCCGGCGCGGATATCGGCGGATGGAATCAGGATATTGAGAAGAGGGAAAGGGGCGAGGAGCAGGAACGAAGGCGTGACGGTTCATGGGTTATCTTTGCCAGGGATTCAAAACCGCTCATCTGCGCCATAAACGGTCCTTGTATTGGCGCCGGGTTAACCATTACTCTCCCTTGCGATATACGTATAGCCTCCGACCAGGCGCGGTTATCGATGCGTTTCATCCGGGTAGGTATCTTTCCCGAGTTGGCCAGTACACACCTTTTGTCTCACATCGTCGGATTCGGCCAGGCCATGGAACTCATGCTGACCGGAAAAATAATTGAGGCCGAGGAGGCCGGCCGCATTGGTTTGGTCAATCGGGTGGTGCCTCAAGATAAACTACTGGATGAGGCCGTGGCTACCGCGCAAGAAATTGCATTCAATCCGGCTGAATCGGTGATGGCCGTTAAAAAGATCGCCTGGCAGAATCTTGATGAAGGGGACATCGGTGTAATTCAACAGCGTGAAGGGGTAGAGTTAGCCGCGGCCATAGCCAAGCCTGCCTTTAAAGAAGCGGTTAGAGCTTTTTTGGAGAAGCGCCAGCCGGATTTTAATAAGATGTAGAAAAGATCTGCTTCGAATATACACCGTTAAGAAAGACCCGGCACCCTTGGTTCAATTTCCGAGTCTGACCAGCCTGGCCCGTACCGAAGCCGTATGGGCAGGCCCTTTTTGAATTTTCCCTTACTTATTCCTTCTTTTTGCCTACCGAAAAGGCTTTAGCCAGCAATCCGCCGACAGAATAATAATTCCGGCTAACTTCATCGTAGACAAACGGCGACACTTTTTGAATGTCGGGCAGGCCATCGTCTCCCAAGACTGTTTCCTCGACCCTGATATCCAGGATTTCGCCGATGAATTGCTGTGTGTATTCCCCTATTTCGAGGCTGTCGATGACCTTACATTCCAGGACAAAAGGAAACTCATCGGCATAGGGCGCATTAACCGTCATGCTTCGAACCGGTGTTAATCCCAGGGATTTAAATTTGTTTTCCTTCTTGCCCTTGTAAATTCCCACGTAATCGGTTTCACTCACCAAAGCCTCGGAAGGAATATTTACCGTGAAGGCCTGATGAACCATTATGTTACTCCAGGTTTTGGTCCGTTTGGCCGGTGAGATAGACACGCAAGGAGGCACGGAGCAGCAGACACCTCCCCAGGCCACGGTCATCAGATTGGGCACTCCGTTTTCATCATAGCTGCCTATAACCAACACGGGATTCGGTTGGATGTAGGGCTTGGCCCCGATGGATATCTTCATTTTCTTCTCCCTGATTTTTCCGGGTTTGAATTCATATTCAAGGTTCTTCTCCAATTTAGTTGGAGAACAGGATTCGAGGATTCAAGGGGTCAAGGGTCCAAGCGTTTGTTCTCCAACGATTTTATCTGAGATGTCAGACCATATCTTTCTTCTTTTGGAAATTATTTTTTGTTATTCTATAAAGATCCAAACATAGTCCGTATGACTTTTGCCAAACTTTCAGATCTCTATAATTCTTAAGCATTTCACTCGAATCCTTAAACCCTTGACCCCTTGAACCCTTTCAAAAACATCAACTCTTTGGGAGATGATTCAAATTTTCTTACAGCAGATCGGCCCAGGCGGCCCTTTCATCGCCGTATGGGTCATTAACGATTTCGATTTCCTTATCAAAGATTATGGTCGCTCTTTTTTCAGAATCATATCGCGGAAATTGGGGAATGTTCTCGTTGTTCGGATTTCCGTCCCTGGCAAAGGATATCCATGTGTCCATCATGGCCTCGCTCAAGGCTTGCGTCTCTTCGGTTCTCCTGGGGAAAATACCGATCTCCTTGGGCAGAAGAACCCCAAAAACAAAGGCCAGTTCCAACGCGTGCATGGCCCCGTATTTACCGCCACGCATCGGGTTCTGCCACGCGAACAGATACATATAAGTGTGTTCCTGATGTTCGCTTTGCGCTTCGGCCAGAAGGACAGACGGGATACGGAACATGTAATCCGTGGACACGGCGTCCATCAGGTCCCGTGGGGTTTTTCTTTTCCGCCCGTAAATCTCCATCATTTCTTTTGTCTTCTTTTCGTCTTTTCCCGCCAGGCTGACGATTCTGTTTACTCCCTTGAATACCCTGCTTTCACTGATTTCATCAGAGTTGGGATTCAGCATGACCCACAGTTTTGTCTCGTCCAGATTGGAGCCAATGAGCAGGTCTACATCTTTGGCGTATCCATTTCGTACAGCGTCCAGCGGATGGGAAGGAAGTACTGCCTTGTCCACCACGGGTCCCAGACTTAAAGGCCGTCCGGTGCCAAACTCTCCTTCATCCTGCCCGGTAATCGCAATCTGGGCCTTGATAATATCCTCAGCCGGAATCTCACGCAACGCGCTGATTGCCCCTTTTTCCACACCCAGCTTCTCGACCAGCCGGTCGTGAACTTTACGGCCGGCTTCAGGATTAAAACCCAGAGGGTGGGCCGCTCCCGACTGCGGTATTGCACGGTGGAACAATCCTTTGGCCGCGGGCGCGGCCAGTAAGCTGGCCACGGCAAAGCCGCCCGCTGATTCACCGAAAATCGTGACATTTTCCGGGTCTCCACCAAAGTTGGTAATATTGTCTCTGACAAATTCCAAGGCGGCTACCATATCCAGTAAGCCAACGTTCGCGGAAACGTCCCGTTCATCAGGCATATATAGAAAACCCAGTGATCCCAATCTGTAGTTAATACTCACCACAACCACATCGCCCCTGGAAACCAACCGCGACCCATCAAGGGAAGCGCCCGTCCCGGTCACAAATCCTCCTCCATGAATGAAGAACAATACGGGACGTTTCTTATGGTCAAGGGCCGAAGTCCATACGTTCAGGGTCAGGCATTCAGCTTCATTCTGGACCCTTTCTTCCCCAAACATTGATTCTAATGCTGCAGATGGTTGAGGCGCAATTGGACCATATTCCAGCGCCTCGCGAACACCATCCCACGGTTCAACGGGCGCTGGGGGTTTGAAACGGAGATCGTTGATCGGGGGCGCGGCGTAGGGGATACCTTTAAACTTTATGATTCCTCTTCGAGCGTAACCCTGTATCTGGCCGTTGGTCGTCTTAACGACGTATTCGTTTTCCATGGTTGTTTTTCTCCTTATATTCTGACGAATGTTAAAATGGATGGGATAAAAGTATCAGATCCGGGCCATAATAATGCATTACCAGCCGTGT
>JAZGHI010000241.1:0-2451 GCA_036480955.1 Candidatus Adiutricales bacterium | reverse complement strand
ATATATTGTGTGTAGAATTATATATTGCGGTTACAAAAGACATCTTGTCGAATAGTTGCATCCGTTAAGCGGGTATTTGTCCGCCAGGGTATATTTATTTTTTTTGCAGGTGAAGATCAATGGATCGATTAGAAACAAGTACCAAAGAAAAACTAGTGCTGTCTGATAACGCCCGTACTGTTTTGGAGAGAAGATACCTCAAAAAAAATAGTGAAGGCAAGGTAATCGAGACTCCCAGACGGTTGTTCAGAAGGGTGGCTAATAATATCGCCAAGGCTGAAAAGAAGTACGGGAAAATGGACCCCGCGTGCCTGGAGGAAGCCTTCTATGAACTCATGACCGAATTTAAATTCCTGCCCAACTCACCGACACTTATGAACGCAGGGCGGAGGCTGGGACAGTTGGCCGCCTGTTTCGTGCTGCCGGTGGAAGACAGCATTGACAAAATATTTAACGCCCTGAAAAACGCCGCCCTGATTCATAAATCCGGAGGGGGAACCGGTTTTTCCTTTTCCCGATTAAGGCCGAAAGACAGCCTTGTGGGGACGACCGGGGGTGTCGCCTCGGGCCCTGTATCTTTCATGAAGATTTTCAATACGGCCACCGAACAAATCAAACAGGGGGGAACCCGAAGAGGGGCCAACATGGGTGTATTGAGGGTGGACCACCCGGATATCATGGAATTCATCAGTTGCAAGCAGGGGAATAGTGAACTGAATAATTTTAACATCTCGGTCAGTATTACCCAGGTTTTTATGGAAGCGGTCCGGGATGATCACAATTATGATCTGATCGATCCCAGAGACCAGAGCAAGTGCGGGGAACTCAAGGCGAGAGAAGTTTATCGGGCCATTGTAAACCAGGCCTGGGCAAGCGGTGATCCGGGCGTAATATTTATCGACCGCATTAATGAATATAATGCCACGCCCGGCCTGGGTCCGATGGAATCAACCAATCCCTGCGGTGAACAGCCCTTGCTGCCCTTGGAGGCCTGTAACCTGGGATCTGTTAACCTTTCCAAGTTCGTAGATAACGTCGAAGAAAACACGGCCGTAGATTATGAAGGATTAAAAGAGGTTATCTGGCTGTCCATACGTTTTTTGGACAACGCCATAGATATGTCCAGGTATCCATTAACGGCCATCGACCAGATGGTGAAAGGTAACCGGAAGATTGGCCTGGGAGTGATGGGCTTTGCCGATATGCTTTTCAAGCTCAAGATTCCCTATAATTCAGAAGAGGCCATCGAGACCGCTGAGACGGTCATGAGTTTCATTCAAGAAGAAGCGCACCTGGCTTCCAAATCCCTGGCCGGGGATCGGGGTGTTTTTCCGAATTTTGACAAAAGCGTCTTTAAGGATCAGGAAGACCGAACCTACCGAAACGCCACCTGCACCACCATCGCCCCGACCGGAACCCTGAGTATACTCGCGGACTGCTCCAGTGGTGTAGAACCCCTGTTTGCTTTGAGTTTCGTGAGGCGGGTCATGGACAATGACGAACTTCTGGAGGTCAATCCATATTTTGAGGAAGTGGCCAGGGAAAGAGGATTTTACAGCCCGGAACTGATGGACACCGTGGCCAGGGAAGGCAGCATAAGCGGTATGGATGAAATTCCCGAGGATGTGAAGAAAGTCTTCGTAACGGCCCACGATGTAACCCCGGAATGGCATATCAAGATGCAGGCCGCCTTCCAGAAATACACGGATAACGCGGTGTCGAAAACAGTGAACCTGCCTCGCGAGGCCACCGTGGAAAACGTCAGGGAGGTTTACGACCTGGCCTACGAATCGGGATGTAAAGGCGTGACTATATACCGGGACGGCAGCAAAAAGAATCAAGTCCTTTCTTTCGGAGGAGTCGATTCCGATGCCGAAGGATTTGTCAAAGCGGTCAGGGAAAGGCCCGAGACACTCGAGGGTTTTGTCACCAAGATAAAAACCGGCATGGGCCATTTATACATTACCGTGACCGAGTTCAACGGCCGTCCGTTCGAGGTCTTCGCCATCATCGGCAAATCAGGCAAATCGACCACGGCCAAGACTGAAGCCATCGGCCGGCTTATATCACTGGCCCTTCGTTCAGGAGTGATGGTAGAAGAAATAGTCAGGCAGATCAAGGGAATCGGTGGCGAACACGCTGTTTTCCAGAACGGAGGTCTGGTACTTTCAATTCCCGATGCCATAGGCCGGGTACTCGAACGGAGATATTTGAAAGACACCGACTCCTTCAGCGGGGAAAGGCCGGGCAGTATCCTGCGCGGGGACATCTGCCCGGAATGCGGCCGTGCCGTCACTTTTGAGGAAGGCTGCCGGACCTGCCATTACTGCGGTTATACCAAATGCGGTTAATTATTGTAAGCTGGTAATCTCCCCTTATAATCAGGTTCTTCTCCAATTTAGTTGGAGAACAGGGTTCGAGGATTCAAGGGGTCAAGGGTCCTAGCGTTTG
>JAZGHI010000240.1:0-2932 GCA_036480955.1 Candidatus Adiutricales bacterium | reverse complement strand
TAAATCCGTTATTTGAGATAAGATTTTATTCATTAATTACCGGGTATCCCGATTTCTTCCACTCAGACCATCCGTCCTTTAATATCCGGATGTTCCGATGCCCGCGGATTGCGAGTTTTTTGGCCACGTCCTCATCGTAATACGCGCTTATGGACCTGCCGTAGATGATGATCTCCTTGTCCATTTCCAACTCGCTTAATCCTTCCATCATGTACATGATGTCGAATATGGGCAGCGGCAGATTAACGGCTTCCGCCATATGTTCCTGATTAAAAAAATTACTAGGTCTGGCGTCTAGGAAGACGGCCTCTTTGGAATCATATTTTTGCTTGGCTAGGGAGAGGCTTATTTTGGGGAACGCGTCGGAATCATAAAACTCCGGCCAGATATTAATACGATTGGGATTTGAATAATTATAGATCAGAGCAATACCGAGGGTAATCCCGATTATCACCACATAATCGATCCAGGATAATCCCGGGGCTTCATACCGGGTTTTCACTTCCTTTACAAAATCGGTCTCTTCTTTGTCGAGTATATTCCGTAAGTATTTTACGACGTTCGCGTAAATACCAGGATAATTATGCAGGATCTGTTCAAACTGTTCTTTGGTGAGGATCAGGAGGTGAGTCTCTTCCAGGGCCTCGATGGTGGCCGTTCTTGGCCTATCGGTGACCAGGGCCATTTCCCCAAAAGTATCACCCGGGCCTAACTGGTTCAGGTCGATCTCGATGCCGCTTTCGCCCTCCTTGAAAACTCTTACCTGGCCGGATTTAATTATGAAAAAATCATTGCCTTCATCATCCTGACGGAATATTTTTGACCCGGCCGGTCTTATTTCCTCCCGGACAGCGTTGGCTATCTCGCCCAGGATTTCTTCGGGCATACCTTCGAAAAGAGGATTTTTAAGAAGGTGAACTATGTCTTTTGTATTACCAGTCATCAGCGACCTGGTCCTGGTTTGTTTTTGCTACTATTAACTATAAAGCATAATCGAATCCACTCAACTTTTCAAATTATTTACCCTCCGACGGCCGTTTAACCAATCTTGGTCAGCGTGATGGAGGCTAGCAGGCCGGGAGTCAAACGCGGTTGAGTTCAGCGAAAATTCGATCCTGACCATTTCCAACGACCTGCCTTATTGGTATTATGTTGTTTTTTTGATCAAAAGGTGAGGAGCGGGCAACAAATTGTTAATCCGGCCAAAAGTATCCCAGATCGGTACCAATTTTTATGAGGAAGACTGAGAAGTCCACCACACCGTGGCCTTCCATGGGGTTTAAAATCAGTGAATTCTATAAAATTTGTATATTTTAATACTAATTTTACGATTTTTTAAAGGCATGGACTAATTTGTTTAAACATGGTTTTGAGATTGCGGGATTTGAAACCACCCTGCCGGTTTATTGAATTCCTTGAGTCCAAGGTTCGCCTGTCTTTCCCTGTCTCGGCCAGGGAGGGCTATTGATTCTAAACCCGGTAAATGGTATTTACGGGTTAAGTATTGTCCGGATTCGAGGTTTTCTCTATTTTTGGAATCGTTAAACAACGGCTGTTATTACAGAGCATATAACAAGCTGAAATAAAAATAATAATTGTTATGTGGGATGAAACATGCCGGGCAGTGAAACACGGATCAGCAGGGTAACGAGGCCAAAAGAACAGGCCAGGGATTTCTATAACAGATTAAGCCGTTTCTATGACTTGATCGGACGAAGTGAAAAAAAGTTCAGGGAGTCCGGTCTGGAGTTGCTCAAAGCTGAAGAAGGCGAGAAAGTCCTCGAAATAGGATTTGGCACCGGGAGCTGCCTTATGGCCCTGGCCCATTCAGTAGGCCGCACGGGCAAAGTCTACGGAATTGACATTTCCGAAGGTATGCTCGCCGTTGCCCAGTCGAAAATCAAAAAAGCGGGGCTATCCGAAAAAGTGGAACTTATACTTGGTGATTCCACGAACCTTGTATTTGATGCCAATATGTTTGACGCGGTTTTTACCAGCTTCACGCTAGAGCTTTTCGATTCACCAGAAATACCGGTAGTTCTGCAAGAATCTCACCGGGTACTTAAGCCAGGCGGAAGAATCTGTGTAGTGGCCCTGTTAAAATCGGAGGCCCCGGGCTGGGCCGAAAAGCTTTATGAAAGGGCGCACGAGAAGTTTCCCAAGTATGCTGATTGCCGTCCGATCTTTGTAAAGGAGTCGCTTGAGGAAACCGGATTTGATATTCTCGACAGCAGGAAGGCGTCTATGTGGCGTCTCCCGGTTGAGATTGTACTGGCCGGGAAATCTTAGGTTTTTTACCTTAAAAGTCAGCCAAATATTTTATGCTGACCGAAGGCAGATCAGGATGAATAAAAAAGGTGGCTCAGTGGCCTCGGAGAACACAATTTATGACCTGGTCATAAAGGGCGGCCGTGTCATGGACCCTCTCACTCGGGTTGACAGCAAGGCCAACGTTGGCCTCAAAGACGGAAAAATTACCGTTGTCTTGTCTTTAGAAGAACCCACCCTGTTGCCCTGAGCCGAATACGCGGTGGTTAATTTCCAGGACCACGTGTTGAGCATAGACTTTCGCCGTATTCCCCTGGATCTAGCGGAATTTTCAGCCGTAGTTTCAGATAGTGACATCCCCCTGAAGGACCGGTTGTTGGACCAATATTCACCCAACCCCCCCCACCGGCACGAAAACCGGATGAAAAAATCCCGCCGCTAGAAACTTGAGGCGCGAATCCTTTGCCCTTCTGATCAAACGTCCAGGTTCAAGATTCGCTGGGCGTTTTTATAAAGAACTTTTTCCACCACCTCGGGTTTATAGCCCCCGGTCTCGAATTCATCCAGCCACCGTTTGGGGGGGATTTCCGGATAATCGGAACCGTACATGAATTTGTCCTGAAGCCGGCCGTTGATCTCCCTTTTAAGGTTCTCCGGGAAATAT
>JAZGHI010000239.1:0-11321 GCA_036480955.1 Candidatus Adiutricales bacterium | reverse complement strand
CCGGAATATACAAAAGGGCGCAGACATTATCTATAAGCTCTGTTACCCTTGAGGTGCGGATTTTTTATACGCTGGACGGTACTGAACCGATGGAAGACTCTCCCGAGTATACCGGGGCCATCGAACTTAAAAAATCGGCAACAATCACGGCTCGAGCCTTCAAAACAGATTGGGCCGCGAGTGACCTCGTGTCCGGGTTTTTTGAAATCACGGGCACGATGGCCTTACCTAAATTTTCATTAAAACAGGGCACATATGTCAGCGCCCGGGAGGTGGTCATTACTTGTGCCACACCGGGGGCGAGTGTTCACTACACAAACGACGGTACAAACCCAACTGAGGATTCACCGCTTTATTCCGGTTCTATACACCTGACCAAAAGCGCTGTCATTAAGGCCCGCGCCTTCCGGACGGATTGGAAGCCAAGTGAGGCATCGGAGGCCGAGTACCAGATCACGGGAACGGTGGCCCCACCGTTATTCTCGCTCACGCAGGGTACGTATACCAGCGCACAGATCCTTACCATAAGCTGCTCAACTCCGGGGTCTAAAATTCATTACACTCTGGACGATTCAAAACCCTCGGAAGATTCACTCGAATACACCGAGGTGATCGAAATTGATGAATCAACCACTGTCAACGCCAGAGCTTTTAAAAAGGATTGGACTCAAAGCGATCTCGTATCCGTCTTCTTTCAGATAACAGGTACTGTGGCTAAACCGGAACTCTCCCTTAAGCCGGGTAACTACGCGACGGCCCAGAGTCTAACCATGACTTGCGCCACCCCGGAGGCAAATATCCACTATACGTCCGATGGTACCGAGCCAACAGAGGATTCAATACTTTATTTAAGTGCCGTTTATCAAACAAAAAGCACCGTAATCAAGGCCCGCGCCTTCCGGACGGATTGGCAGCCGAGTGAGGTATCGGAGGCCGAGTACCATATCACGGGAACGGTGGCCCCACCGTTATTCTCGCTCACGCAGGGCACGTATACCAGTAACCAAACCCTTACTATAAACTGCGCCACTCCTGGAGCCAAAGTTTTTTACACTATGGACGGCCTAGAACCTTCAGAAGGTTCAACCGAATATACCGGGGGGATAGAACTAAAGGAGCCGGCCACCATCACGGCACGGGCTTTCAAGGAGGACTGGACACGCAGTGTTCTGATTTCCGCCTCCTTTCAGATAACGGGTACTTTGGCCAAACCTGAATTCTCCCTTGAGTCAGGGACATATACTTCAGCCCAGAGTTTTACCATCACCTGTGCCACACCCGGGGCAAATATCCATTATACGGCCGATAAAGCTGAGCCGACGGAGAATTCAATCCTGTATTCGGGAGCCGTGTATTTGACAAATAGCTCTATGGTCAAGGCCCGCGCTTTTCGAACGGATTGGGACCCGAGTGAGGTGGCTGAAGCCGAGTACCGGATTACTGGTAAAGTGGAGCCGCCGGTTTTTTCCCTTTCTTCCGGAAAGTATAATTCTGCACAGACTTTGACCGTCAGTTGCCCCACTAACGGGGCAAAAATCTACTATGCCTTGGACGATGAGAAACCAACAGAAGATTCTTTGGAATACACGGGTGAAATTGAACTTAATAAATCGGTGACAATCAATGCCCGGGCTTTCAGATCGGATTGGACTCGCAGTGTTATTGTATCCGCTTTTTTTGAGATCACAGGCAGAGTGGCCGCGCCGGAACTTTCTTTAAGCGCCGGGAAGTACGCCGCCGGCCAGAGCCTGACAATTACTTGCGCCACACCAGAGGCCAGTATCCATTATACATTCGATGGGACCGAACCGACAGAAGATTCTGTTCTTTATCCAAGGTCAATACTGATAAGTAAAAACTCAGTTATAAAGGTCCGTGCTTTTAGGTCGGATTGGCAGCCGAGTGAGGTTGTCGAGGCTGAATACCTGATCATGGACATGGTTTCAAAGCCGGCATTCTCTCTTTCACCAGGGACATACGAGACTGCTCAGACCCTAACGCTAAGCTGCCTTACACCAGAGGTTCGAATTTATTACACTCTAGATGGTACTGAACCCACGGAAGACTCGCTTGAATATAGCGAGCCCATTGAACTCAAACAATCAACCACGGTTACCGCCCGTGCGTTTAAGTCAGACTGGGCTCCGAGTGACCTGGCTTCAGCGTTTTATGAAATCACAGGAACCGTGGCTTCGCCGGAGTTTTCCTTGAGCCCAGGGACTTATACCGAACCTAAAAACCTAGAAATCACCTGTCCCTCTCCCGAGGCGGTAATCCATTATACAACCGATGGCAGCGAACCCACACAGGCTTCAAGATCCTCCACAGAAGTTATTAGGGTGGATCAGTCCATGATTATCTCCGCGAGGGTGTTCAGGGCTGGTTGGGCGCCAAGTGAAATCGTCGAGGCGGCATTTGTGATAACCGGCACTGTTGCTCCCCCGGAATTTTCTCTTAAACCGGATTCTTATACAACGAAACAAGTTTTGTTTATTTCGTGCCCAACATCAGCGGCTGAGATCAGGTATACAACCGACAAAAGCGAACCCACGGAGGATTCGCCGGTTTATTCCGGCTCGTTTGAACTCGGAGAGTCCACCACAATTACCGCCCGTGCTTTTAAAAAAGAATGGGAGCCAAGCCCGATAATAAGTGCGGTTTATGAGATCACCGGTCGAGTGGCTATCCCCGAATTTTCATTGAAACCGGGCGCTTATAGCACGGAGCAAACCATCAGCCTCAAATCAGCCTCTCCGGACTCTAAAATTTTTTATACGGCCGACAAGAGTGAGCCAACCGAGAACTCGATACCTTATAACGGCCCCATCATACTGACCGAGTCAGTGACAATTTCCGCGAGAGCCTACAGGACCGGTTGGGAATCAAGTGAGATCGCGGCCGCCTCCTATGAAATAAGTCGACGGGTGGCGGCCCCTGTATTTTCAGTTGCACCGGGCAAGTATGACACAAAGCAAATGGTGGCGATTGAGTGTGATACTGAAGGGGCCGAAATCTTCTATTCGGCCGACGGTTCTGATCCCACTGAAGCGTCTACGCTTTATAAGGAACCTATTGAGGTTACTAAGTCCGTTACCATATCCGTTTTAGCCTCAAAAGCCGGCTGGGAATCAAGTGAACGCATCACAGGTGTTTTCAATATCGTCGAAAAGGAAACCAAGCCTGTGTCAGTACCGAAGGCCCGTAAACGAGAAGTAATTCCAAAACAAGAAGAAGTTCTGTTTGAAACACCTGTGGCCGATGATCAGGAAGAAGTTATTGAAGTGACCGAAGTGATTCCGATCCAATCGGCTAAACCCGGGAGAGCCTTACCCAAGAAGAAGACGCCCACCGTAAAAATACCTCCGAAGCCGGCTAGGCCCGCCTCTAAAAAACGCAAACAGGCGAGTGGAGAAGGCGACAAAAAATCCCGGCTGCCGGTTATTAAAGGTCCCTATCCTGATACTCTTTATGTCGTGAATGAAGAAGAGTTCAAGGATGGGGAAGAAATCATCAACGAAAAAAGCCATGGAGAATGGTTCTGGGTTGTTTTAGATGGTGAGGTGGAGGTAATTCGTGAGACTCCTGGAGGGAAGGTCCCTATCGTCAGACTTGGGGTAGGAGCTTATCCAGGAGCCTTGGTTGCTGTTTTGAGCACGGATCGAACTCGCTCGGCCACCACGGTGGCGGCCGGTGACGTACAATTAGGCATAATGGATATCCAAAGGATCTCCATGGAAATTTCGTTTCTGTCCAAGGACTTCAGGTTAATTCTGGAAAGCATGGTGACTAGACTTGCTCAAGTTACAAGCCTGGCCGTGGATTATTATACTAAAAAACCACCACCGACCGATGATAACTTGAAGAAAGCCAAGCCGCTGATTAAAATGGGGCAAAAGAAAGCCGGTTTGTTCAAGATCCAGCAGGGAAACGCCTATATAGTTAAATATCACGGGCCGGAGCCGATCCGACTAGCTAAACTCGGGCCAGACGAGTTTTTTGGTCAAATTCCCTTCCTCGATTTCAATCATGAACCCATGGGGGCATCTGTATTGGTATCTCCAGATATCAAAGCGATAGAAATAGATGCAGGTGGGATTCTTCAAGAGTACGATAAATTGACTAAGACCGTAAAGAATATTTTCGAAACTATAGAAAAATCTCTGTCGATTACTACTCAAATGGCATTCAACTATCGAAATTCGCGATAGTATTTAAAGATGGTCGTTCATTTTACTAATTTTCAGTTCTTTATACCAAAAATAGTTCAAGTGTACATTTGAGACCATCAACTATGAGATGAAACATTAAGTCCAGCCAATTCATGTATATATTAATCAGGACTAATTATTCGTAGTTTCAAAAAGTTTCCTATACCAAAGATATGCTTTAATAAGAGCCAGACGGACGAGACCAACTGGCCAGCACGTATGTTATTTTTTTATAGCCGCACTCGTTGGCACAAGATATAAGCCCCACCTTCCATCTAATTTCCGCCTGTAACCAACCAATTTGACCTTCCCCGCCCATCTGGTCGGCGTTGGTGGGTGCATGTGGTCTCAGCTTTCCCACTACACTGCCACTACCAGGCGGTGTTTGACCATGGCTGACAGGTGGCTATCTGTTTGACAGCGAGGGATTCTATGGATTATTGTGTCCGAAAGTAGGAAAATCGTCTGGTTTGCAATGAGATTGGCGAGAAATCGCCTTTTGGCAAGGAGTTGCAAGCCTCTCGACTTGGCTCAATGCCTGCATTTCAAGTAAAGAGTGGTGCCGGAAGGATTAACAAAAGGAAATCGCGGCCGATGCTGCATAATTCCGGTTTAGGAGTCGTATCATGACCGAGTTACAGGGATATGCCGGAGAAATCCTTCGGGTGGATTTGTCCACTGGGGAAATCAACACCGTACCCACCTCAATTTACGCGGATCGATTTATTGGCGGGAGGGGCGTTGCCGCCAAGATTCATTGGGATGAGGTGCCTGCCGGGACCGGGCCGTTCGATCCGGAAAACCGGCTTGTTTTCATGACCGGGCCGGTCTGCGGGGTCCCGGGATTTGCCGGTTCCCGGTGGCAGGTTTCGGGTAAGTCGGCGCTGTTGAATGAGTTCAATTACTGTAATTTGGGCGGCTCCTGGGGGGTACAGCTAAAATTCGCGGGATATGACGGATTGGTGATTCATGGAAAGGCGGAAAATCCGGTTTACCTGAAGGTCGATGACCGCAAAGTTGAGTTGAAAGACGCCGGTCATTTAAAAGGAAAAGGCGCCATTGACAGCCGTGAAAGACTTAAGGATGAACTCGGCAAATCGTTTCGCGTGGTGGCCATAGGACCGGCGGGCGAGAACCGGGTGGTATTTGCCTCGATCCTTGCGGATGAGGATGCCAGCGGCTCAGGCGGATTGGGCGCGGTCATGGGCAGCAAGAATCTGAAGGCGATTGTTGTACGCGGCAGCAACAAGATCGAGATCCCCAACAAGGATTCCGCCAGGGAACTCAGCCGGAAGATTCGCGATATCAAGGGCCGGTCAAACGCTTCTACGCCTTATCTTCCGGGAGCGGCTCTAACAAAGGAAATGTGTTTCGGCTGCATTGACGGTTGTGCCAGAAGTAAGTACACGACCGAAGCGGGCCAAACCGGGAAAACCCTGTGTCATTCCGGCGTCTATTACACGGTTCGTGCCATGCGATACTACGGAAAGATGACTGAGGTGCCGTTTGTCGCCACCAAGCTGTGCGATGACTACGGGATGGATTCATATGCCGTGGACAACGCCATGAAATGGCTGGTGCGGGGCACCAAAGCCGGTCTGTTTACCGATGAGGAAACCGGCATCCCCGTGTCCAAAGTCGGCAGCCAGGAGTTCATCGAAACCCTGACCCGGAAAATCGCCTTTCGAGAAGGATTGGGGGACCTGATAGCGGACGGCGTCCGCCACGCGGCCAGATCGCTGGGTGAGAAATACGAAGCTTTGATTACTGATTACATAGCACGGACCGGGGAGATGCAAGTTTATGATCCCCGTCTCTACCTGACTACGGGTATCTTCTGGGCCATGGAACCCAGGCTTCCTATCCAACAGCTTCACGAACTCAGTCGGCCGATCATGATCTGGGCGGCCAAGAGCATGGGGCAGGATTACGCGGGGCTTTCTGCCGAGGACAATTACGTCACCTCCGAAGTTATCCGGGGAATAGGCAAGAAATTCTGGGGGGATGAGATTGCCGCCGATTTTTCGACCTATGATGGAAAGGCGCAGGCTGCGGCCAATACTCAAAACCGGTATATGCTGTTGGAGAGTCTGATTCTCTGCGATATGTCCTGGCCGATTCTCACCAGCCCAACCACCGAAGACCACGTGGGAGACCCTACCCTCGGTGGGCAAGTATTGTCCGTGGTTACCGGCGTCGAGTATGATGAGGCTAGAATTGAAGAATCAGCGCAAAGGATATTCACCACTCAACGGGCCTGTCAGCTCAAAGACGGCCGCAACGGAAGAGAGGACGATTCGTTGGAGGAATTTCATTTCACCACCGGCCTGAAAACAGACTTCGGAAACCCGGCCTGCATCGTCCCCGGTCAGGACGGTGAGGTGTTCTCCCGGAAAGGCATGACCCTGGACCGGGCCGCTTTTGAAAAAATGAAAGATGAATATTACGCCATTCGTGGATGGGACGTGAAGACCGGACTGCCCACAAGGGAGGGCCTTGAAGCCTTGGATTTAAAGGAGGTGACCGAAGGTTTGGACAAGCTGGGAAAGGTCAGAGATACGGTTGATTGACCATGGGTTAATATTCCAAGGTGGAGGTGAATCACCCCTTTACCGAATCCTCAAGTTCGTGGTTTTAGTATAATTTCCAGACTTAAGTATTTGAAAACTTAAAAGTTTCCCATATCTACGGTATCTATAAGCAGGTGGAGACGTACCTAAAGTTACTCTGGATGCAAGTATTAGTGACTTGGTGCTTAGATTCACCTTACCCAAGATATTGTGAGCCTTACCTCTAACCTTCAGTCTTGTGAGCCATTCAGTTTGACATATCCAGCCTATCTGGTCGGCGTTGGTGGGTGCATGTGGCCTCGGCCTTCCCGCTACGCCGCCACAGCCAGGCGCTGTTTCGACCAAGCGGCAGCTATTCGTATTCGTAGAATACCATAGGAGATGCTAGGGTTGATCGACACTATCCGTTCAATTTTAAAAACGGGAAAGAAAATAATAAACAAAGCGCTTGCGGAAGAACGGGTCTGGGAGTAGATTTTGGGCCAGCGTTTTTACCGAAGTGTAATGTCCGGCCGCCCTGTTGCTTGTCCGGACGGTTAATGAAAGATGTATTCACATTTCGATGCCGCCCTTACGGTTTTTTAGTATCAGGAGTCTTAATAAACGACCCCGCGGCAAGCCACGGAGTATCAACCGGAAAAATCCGAGCATTTATTTACCTGCGGTAAAAAATTTGATCAAAAGACGAAGCAAGTTTCGGGGAATAAAACCCCCACTGGGGGATTAAATATGGAAGAAAAGCATATCCAACTGATCGCCGGCGAGTTAACCCTAAACCAGAATCAGGTCAGGGCCGTGGCTGAACTGCTGGCGGATAACGCCACGGTGCCGTTTATTGCCCGGTATCGCAAAGAGGCCACCGGTTCCTTGGATGAGGTATCTGTAACGAGCATCCGCGACCGGCTGGCCCAGTTGGAAGAATTGGACAAGCGCCGCGAAAGCATTCTCAAATCACTAGCGGAGCGGGAACTGCTCACGGACGACCTGAAAGAACAAATTATGGCCGCTGACTCCATGACTTCTCTGGAGGACGTCTATCTGCCTTACCGGCCGAAGCGAAGGACAAGGGCCACCATTGCCGTGGAAAAAGGCCTGGAACCTCTGGCAAAAATCTTGTTAGAGCAAGATCCGGCCACCGTCTCCCTCGATGAGGCGACCGGGTATATCGATCCGGAAAAGGGAGTGGAAACGGCTGAACAAGCCCTGGAAGGCGCCCGTGACATCATAGCTGAGTGGGTGAGCCATGATCAGGAAGCCAGGCCCCGTATCCGGAATTTGTTTGATAAAAAGGGTGTGTTAAAGTCCACGGTCATAAAGGATATGGAAGAAAAAGGGGCCAAGTTCCGGGATTACTTTGACTGGGAAGAACCCGTGGCTGCTGCTCCGTCCCATCGTGTTCTGGCCATACGCCGCGGAGAGGCTGAGGGCTTCTTAAAGATGAGGATAGCCCCGCCTGAAGAAGAGGCCTTGGCTTTGCTGGAAGACCTTTTTGTAAAAGGGGAGTGCCCAGCTTCGGAGCAGGTCAGGGAGGCGGTAAGCGCCGGGTATAAACGGTTGTTGTCCCCATCCATGGAGACTGAGCTTCGCCTCATAACCAAAGAACGGGCGGACAGGGAAGCAATCAGGGTTTTTTCCGACAACCTGCGGGAACTCCTGCTCAGCCCGCCTCTTGGACAGAAAAACATCCTGGCCATCGATCCCGGTTTCCGTACAGGATGCAAAGTGGTCTGTCTCGATTCCCAGGGAGCGCTGCTCCATACCGATGTTATCCAGCCGTTTCAGTCCGAGAAGGCTAAATCCGCGTCTGCGGACAAAGTACGTGAGCTGTACGCCAGGTATGAGGTGGAAGCCATCGCCGTGGGGAACGGTACGGCCGGCCGGGAGACGGAATCATTTATAAAAGGCCTGAACCTGCCCGGAAACGTGCTCGTGGTGATGGTCAACGAGAGCGGCGCTTCTATATATTCAGCTTCGGAGGCTGCCAGGGCGGAATTCCCCGACCTGGACCTGACCTATCGCGGAGCGGTTTCCATTGGCCGGCGGCTGATGGATCCCCTGGCGGAACTGGTAAAGATCGACCCGAAATCCATCGGGGTGGGACAATACCAGCACGACGTGAACCAGCGGGACCTTAAAGAAAAAGTGGATGACGTGGTGATGAGCTGTGTCAACGGTGTGGGGGTTGAGGTGAACACGGCCAGCGAACAGCTCCTGACCTATGTTTCCGGGCTGGGGCCGCAACTGGCCAAAAATATCCTGGCCTATCGAACTGAAAACGGGTCTTTTAAGTCAAGGGCAGCCCTGAAAAAGGTCCCCCGTATGGGGTCCAAGGCCTTCGAGCAGGCGGCGGGTTTTCTCCGCGTCAGAAAAGGGAAGAACCCTTTGGACGCCAGCGCGGTCCATCCTGAATCCTATGCCATCGTCAAGGCCATGGTCAAAGACCTGGACTGTACGGTCGAGGACCTGATGAAAAGCGAGAATTTGAGGAAAAAAATTCAGCTGGGAGATTACGTGACCGTCGACGTGGGCCTGCCGACACTCAACGATATCATTGCCGAACTGGCCAAACCCGGTCGCGATCCCCGCGAACAATTCTCGAGTTGGGATTTTGCCGAGGGCGTTGAACAGATCGAAGACCTCGAACCCGGTATGCAGCTCCCCGGGGTGGTAACCAATGTCACCGCCTTTGGCGCGTTTGTAGACGTGGGCGTGCATCAGGACGGTCTGGTGCACATCAGCCAGTTGGCGGACCGGTTCATCAAGGACCCGCACGAAGTGGTAGCAGTCCAACAAAAGGTGATTGTTACCGTCCTGGAGGTTGATCTCCCCAGGAAGCGTATCTCCCTTTCCATGAAAGAAAACCCGGATAAAGGCCGGAGGCAGGAGACCGGGAATACCGCAGGCCAGGCCAATCGACAGAAGAGGCAGCCAAGCCAAAGCAAAAGGCGTGAGCCCGAGCCGTTTAACGCTGGGTTAGCCAACGCCCTTAGAAAGGCCAGACCTTCACATTAGAAAGCGTCATGCCTGGGGCAATCCTTCAGCGAAAATAACCCGTAAGATTGGAAAAGCTGGTATACTGGCAAGTGATCACAGATTTTCCACCGGAATCATACAATCCGAATATTTTCACTAATACGATTTTAGGCGAATGTCTTTTCAGGAGTAAAACAGTTCCTTGGCCTTTTCCTTTAATTCGTCCCTGAAATCAGGATGAGCTATCTCGATTAAGGCTTCGGCTCTCTGACGATGATTTTTCCCCATCAGCCGGGCTACCCCGTATTCGGTTATTATAATGTCCGCCCAATGCCTGGGAATAGTAACCGTCGTACCCTGATCGAACATGGGCACAATACTGGACACGGCTCCCTCCAGTCTGGTTGAGGGCATGAGAGTAAGGGCACGGCCTCCCTTGGACATCAATGCGCCCATGTGAGTTTCAGGTTGGCCGCCGCTTCCGTTTATCATACGCGGACCAAAGGCGCTTTCTGAATTTATCTGTCCCAAAAGATCCACTGATATGGCGTTGTTTATGGCCAGTTGGTTGTCGTTTTGGGAGATGGTTTTGACGTTCACCACGTAATGCGATTCGCGGAGTTCGAATAGAGGATTGTTGGCTATAATCTCAATGTCTTCCTTGTTTGCTCCAGACCAGGACGTAGCTACCGCTTTTCCCTTGTGAATATTTTTGTATTTCCCGTTAGCAATGCCTTTGTCCACCAGTGTGCCTATCCCCGCGGCGGTCAACTCTGAATGTATCCCCAGATCGTTTTTTTCATCAAACACTCCTAGCCTGATAAGGGAAGCGCTGGGCTCGCCTACGCCTATTTGAAAACAGTCACCGTCGTTGACCAGTTCCTTTACATATGAAGCAATCTTTTTTGTCACATCATTCGGTTCGGTCAGTCCCATGGAAAGAGCAATAGCATCCGGCGGAAATTGGGCCAGTGAATCACCGAATCTGGCCAGAACCACGGGGTCAATCTCGGGTATAAGCGCGGCCATTTCATCCCGCGAATCGGCGTCGGTCAGGGAAATTATTCTTTGTATATCCTCTTCCGAAAGCAATTCAGAAGGCGTTGGAACAAACTTGTCTATATCCGAAACATGGATCCACCCCTCTCCGTAACAGGTGGGTTTGGCATCATCCACCTCGGCCAGTACTATTTTGGATCTTCTGGCCAGACTTTTATTGTGCCACAAATTGGCTCCAAAATTACAGAACCCCCGGTCGTTGGGTGGAGTAACCTTGATTATGATTGCGTCTAACGGTCTTTTTTCAGGCCGGTTCTCGTCATAAGGCTTCATCTGAAGGGAGAATATGACCGGGTTATACATAGTCCGCTTTTCATCCGTTGCCCAGCGGTTCTCATCGCCGATGAAGAGTTCGTGTTCTATGTGAAAAAAATTCTCCCAGTCGGATTCGGACGAAAAATCGATAACCTGAGCCAGCCCGGGACGAGCCATATGTATATAAAGATTTTTAAGCTCATCCCTTCTTTTAGCTATCTCATGATGAATGACGCTGCCGCCGCCCAAAGGAAGA
>JAZGHI010000238.1:0-2453 GCA_036480955.1 Candidatus Adiutricales bacterium | reverse complement strand
CGCCGGTAACGCAGGCCTATGCGGACCAGATCGAGGCCGATGGCTACGCTTCGGACGCGGCCAGCGCCAGCAAGAAAGCCAAAGAGCTTTTGGGGCTGTAACACAGCTCCCTGAGCCTTTAGGACTTTAGAACCTCAAAACAGGGCGAGCATGAATCCTCCGATACCCGAATTCCTGGAGCAATACCTTAAACCCCAGCCCGCGCCACCCGGCATGGCCAGCCGGGAGATAGTCAGGCGGGCCATCGAGTTTGACCGTCCGCCGCGTGTACCTTACAGCTTTACCATGCCTTTTGGCAGCGACTTTTTCGAGGCGATCGTCGCTCAGGTCTTGTTATCCGGTTCAGGCTCCCCGAAACCCATGGATAAAGGAGAGGTCTATTATGACGCGTGGGGAGTCGGCCAGAAGGTTACCGGCCGGGGTTGGGACCACGCCTTTGACCATCCGCTCTCGGATCTAGCGAAGCTGGACAATTACCAATTCCCCGATCTGGCCAATCCAAAAAGGTTTGCGGCTTATAAACCATACCTTGATCTGGCTAACGGGAAGGGCAAGTATGTCATTGCCCCGGACCCGGTAATGATGTTCGAGAGAATGCGGGCCTTGCTCGGTTTCGAGGAATTGATGGTGGCCCCGTACACCCAACCGGGCGGCCTGGAAGCCCTGCTGGATCGTTTGGCCGATTTAATCGTAGCCATTATAAACGAGTGGGGCAAGGTGGGTGGGGTACACGGTTTCATGACCTGGGACGACTGGGGACTCCAGACCAGCCTGCAGATGAAGGCGGAGACCTTCCGCGAATTTCATAAACCGCGTTACAAACGTATTGTGGAAGCCGCTCACCATAACGGCATGCATTATATATGGCATAATTGCGGTCAGATACTGGAAATGATCCCGGACATGATCGAGATCGGGGTCGATGTAGTCCAGCTGGACCAGCCTCGCCTCATGGGGAGCCGGAAACTAGCCGAAGAGTTCGGCGGACGCATCTGTTTTTGGAACACGGTAGATATTCAATGGTCGTCCCGTGAAGAGAGAAGCGACGACGATCTCCGCGCTGAAGTAGCGGCAATGGCGCGTGCTTTCAATCGTTTTGACGGCGGCTTCATGGCCCGCCACTATCCCCAACCCAGGGATATAAATCTTTCCAGAGAACGCGGCCAGATCATCGCCGAGGCCTTCCTCGAAAACGGCTGCGCTCTTTAGTCAAGGAAAACGTAAATGGCAGCCAGACTGAAAATGACCGGCCGGGAAAGAATTATGGCCGCTCTTAAGTCCAGACCGGTGGACAAGATTCCGTTCGTCCCCCTCATCGGCCCCTTCACCCTCATGGACATGCCGGCGGAAATCAAGGGGCAAGACCCCATCGCCGGATTCGATCCGGCCAGGATGTCGGCCGCGGCCAGGGCCCTGGAGTGCGATCTCATGATCCGGCACGTGGCCGTAAACGGCCCCAGGGGAAAAGGCGCCATACACGCGCAGATGCTCGGTGGATTCGCTCCACCGGTGGAAACCAAGGCCGGATTTGAAGACGGCCGGTTGGTCGAAACAATAGTCACGCCGGTGGGTACTCTGACCGGGAAATGGGGCTTTACCGACCGGGTGGGTATAATTCCCCACGCCACCAGGCATATGGTTAACAACCATGAAGAGTTGAAAATCTTCCATTGGGCCGTGGACCACATCAGCACTGAACCGGCCGCGCCTCTTTATTCGATATTTACAAAGGTGGATAAAGAAATAGGTGACGATGGCATTGCCACGACCTCCTTTTCCAACTCACCTCTCATGTTCCTGATCGAGATGGTCTGGGGCTTGGAAAACACCTACTACCTGCTGAACGATTACCCCGAGGAGGTGGAGGATATACTCCAGAAACTGCACGGCTCCGTGAAACGGCACCTGGAAGTGGTGACCGAAAGCCCGGCCAGAGTGGTTATTCAATACGAAAATACGTCGAGCACCCTTCTTTCACCCAAAGTATTTAAAAAATACGTGCTCCCCTTTCTCAATGAGTACGCCGAGATACTAAAGGCCGCCGGCAAGATATATTTAATCCACATGTGCGGGAAGCTGAACGCCTTCAAGGAGGACCTGGCCGGGGCCGGGTTTAGCGGCATCATCGACGTGCCGCCCCCTCCCACAGGCGATTTCCCCCTGGATGAAGCCGCGGCCAGCCTTCCGGATAAGGTGGTTATCGGCGGAGTGGACCCCACCACCTTTATCAGCCCTGACTCAAAATTTGTTGAGGAAGAAGTGTCGGGCCTGATTGAACGGCTTAAACCTTTCAAGGGTGTAATGCTGGGCAGCGCGGACGTGACGCCCCGGGGGGCCTTGCCTCAAAACTTTAAACTGATCCGCCGCCTTATAGATACAATCGGGGCCTACAACTAGTGCCCGTCCGGAAATGGTTATTTTCCCCAATCTCTTTGTTGGACGAAAAAAATTAT
>JAZGHI010000237.1:0-4175 GCA_036480955.1 Candidatus Adiutricales bacterium | reverse complement strand
ATGCTGAAGAAAACGAGGACGCCTTGCTATTTGCTCGATATCTATGACCCTGGGTGAGACCGCTGATTTTTGAAAAAGTATTGACGTAAGATGATCCGGGAATTATGATCGGGCTGAATACTGAAATTATTTTTCAACTGGTAAAAACTCAATTTAAGGAAGTATTATGAGTCTGAAAATTGCGATAAATGGTTTCGGCCGTGTGGGTCGGTATATAACCAGGATTCTGGCGGCAGAGGAAAGGAATATTGAATGTGTGGCCATCAACAGCCGGGCCGATTCGGCTACCCTGGCCCATTTACTCGAATATGATTCGGTGCACGGCCATTTCAATCTCCCGGTCGAGTACGAAGAAGATGCTCTGATCATAAACGGAAAAAGGATGGCTATTTCCAGGGGTATTGAGGATATAAGTGATCTCCCCTGGGGTGAGATGGGCGTTGATATAGCCATAGAAGTCTCGGGTCAATTTCGTGACAGGGAATCGTGCGCCAAGCATCTTACGGCCGGCGCTAAAAAAGTCATTTTGGGCGCGCCGGGAAAAGGTGTGGACGTCATGTTGGTCATGGGTGTAAATGAAGAATCCTACGATCCGGAAAACCACCATGTTATCTCCAACGCCTCCTGTACTACAAATTGTTTGACCCCGGTGGCCAAGATTATTCATCAGGAATTCGGAATCAAGCGCGGGCTGATGACTACCATACATTCCTACACCATGGACCAACGGCTTTTAGACGGGTCGCACAAGGACCTGCGGCGGGCCCGGGCCGCGTCTATGTCCATGGTCCCCACCACCTCCGGCGCGGCAAGGGCTGTGGGGGAGGTCATGCCCGAACTTGCAGGCCGGATGGACGGCCTGGCCATCAGGGTTCCCACGCCGAACGTCTCATTGGTCGACTTGACCTGTGAATTGGAAAAAGAAACCACCGCCGAAGAGGTCAACGCAGCTTTAAAAGCAGCCAGTGAGAACAGCTTAAAGGGTATCTTACAATACATTGACACCCCGCTGGTTTCGATTGATTTTACTTCCTCGCCTTACTCGGCTATTTTGGATGCTCCCCTTACTAACATGATCGACGGAAAAATGTTAAAAGTCATGGTTTGGTATGACAATGAAAGCGGATTTTCAAACCGCATGGTTGACTTGATTAATTGCATCGGGGCAAAGCTCTAGCCTGAAAGAGAGGTTTACGTAAATGGTCGATAGCTTTGGGTTTTTATCTCTCCTGGCATCCCCCGAGGAACGTCTGAATTTCATCAATGAACTGGACATCGCGGGAAAGACAATCCTGGTTCGAGTGGACTTGAACGTGCCGCTTGATGAAGACCAAAACATCACCGACGACAGACGTGTTCGGGCCATCCTCCCGACAATTGATTATGCTCTGGATGAAAACGCAAAGATTATTCTAGCCTCGCATATGGGTCGACCCCAAGGAAAGGTCGTACCGGAATTCAGTATGGCCCCCGTTGCCAAACGTTTAAGGAGACTCCTTCAGAAAGAAGTGCTTTTGGCCCCTGATTGCGTAGGTGAAAAAGTAAAAGACCTCGTTTCTAAAATGAATGGCGGGGATATCATGCTCCTGGAAAATCTCCGTTTTCATCCGGGTGAAGAGCAGAACGACGACGAATTTGCCCAAGAGCTGGCCAGTCTGGCCGATGTTTACATAAACGATGCCTTTGCCGTGGCCCATCGGGCACATGCTAGTATAGTGGCGATTGCCAAATTCGCTCCAATTTCCGGTGCGGGTTTTCTAATGAAGAATGAATTGAACTATTTTTATCGGGCCATGGAGGACCCTGCCCGGCCCTTCGTGGCCATTATCGGCGGGGCCAAGGTCTCTTCAAAAATTCCGGCCATCGAAAATCTGATGGACAGGGTTGATAAACTCATTATCGGCGGGGCTATGGCCAATACCTTCCTCAAGGTAATCTATCCTGACGTTGGAACTCAGTCCCTGATCGAGGAAGATCTGGTGGAAAAGGCCAGGTCCATTATGCACAAAGCACGCGACCGCGGGGTAAAATTCTATCTCCCGGTGGACTGTGTGGTGGCCAATAAATTCGATCCCAAAGCGGAAACCAAGATCGCCACAGTTCAGGAAGTTCCTGAAGACTGGATGATCGTGGATATCGGTCCTGCTACCTCCTCCCTATTCGCTGAAGCCCTTCAAGACGCTAAAACCATTATCTGGAACGGTCCGATGGGCGCCTTTGAAATGGATGCGTTTTCCCGCGGCACGTATCAGATGGTCAATACCGTGGCCAATTCCTATTCCTTGACTATTGTCGGCGGCGGTGACACTGACGTTGCCATTAATAAGGCTGGAGAATCGTCCCGCATGACCTACATTTCTACCGGCGGCGGAGCTTTTTTACAATTACTGGAAGGGAGTGAACTACCAGGTATTAAGGCTCTCCAGGATTGTTATGAACGCCCGAAAACAGCCAAGGCGTCATCATGAGCGCAATGTCCGAAAACCGTAGATTACTCATTGCCGGTAACTGGAAGATGTATAAGACCGGTGCCGAGACCGTTGAATTTATCGAGCGGCTTAAAGAACTCCTCTCATCCGATTCAGCCGTGGACGTGACCCTTGCCCCTTCATTTACCTCTTTAGAGGCCGCCATTCAGGCCGCGCAAGGTTCGTCCATTTCCATTGCCGCCCAGAATGTATTCTGGGAGCAAGAGGGGGCTTTCACGGGAGAGGTTTCTGCAACTATGCTAAAAAGTATGGGTGTAAAACAGGTGATAATCGGCCACTCGGAGAGGCGGCAGTACTTTGGTGAAACGGATGAGACCGTTAACCGGCGTATTAAAGCTGCCCTGTCCGGTGGACTGGTCCCCATCGTTTGTGTCGGTGAAACACTGGAACAGAGAGAGGCCGGCCAGACTTTTAAAATATTGAAGACTCAGCTAGAGACCGGTCTTGAAGGGATTGACAGCGAAGCCGCCCGGACGTTGATTCTGGCCTATGAGCCCGTCTGGGCCATCGGGACCGGGAAGACGGCCACTCCGGAGATAGCCCAAGAGGCCCACAAGTTCATACGGGAAACGCTTCAAGACCAGTTCGACAAAGGACTTGTAAGTTCACTTCGAATCTTGTATGGTGGCTCAGTTAAGCCGGAAAACACGGCTGAATTACTAACCCAGCCCGATATTGACGGTGGTCTGGTAGGCGGGGCAAGTTTGAAGCCGGACGTTTTCTACGGTATTATCAATTATAAAGGGGTCTAAGGACGGTTCAATCCGTCAGAACGATATGAGTCTGTTTTTAATCATCATACACATTGTAGCCAGCCTGGCACTCATATTAATAGTACTGCTGCAAACCGGAAAGGGAGCGGACATAGGGGCCGCATTTGGGGGCGGTGCCAGCCAGACTATCTTCGGCAGCCAGGGAGCCGGTACTTTCCTGGGAAAATTGACGGCTATCGCCGCAATCATCTTCATGCTAACTTCCCTCGGCCTTAACCTGCTTTCCAGCAACCGTATCGGTGGCGGCTCGGTTATGGAAGGGGTCTCCACCCCTCTCCAGCAGGAAGCCCCGGCCTTGCCTGATCTGCCCGAGGACCAAAGCCAACCCGCTCAGACCGGGACCGAGGAAGGAACCGAGTAAAATTGTGCCGAAGTGGTGGAACTTGGTAGACACGCCATCTTGAGGGGGTGGTGAGCTACGCTCGTGCGGGTTCAAATCCCGCCTTCGGCACCATAAAGGGAATTAAGGCGTAATCTTAATGAGTTACGCCTTTTTTTGTATAGGTAAGGATAGGGTGCCAGCCCTAAACGCCTAGCCGCTATAACCTAGGGCAACCGGTCAATCCTGTTTTATTCTTTACTCAAATGCATTTTCCGAGGCAAGCCGGCCAGTCATTTTTATTTCTCCGCTATTTAGGAACCTTTTTAAAATCCGTGCTTATCTATGTTACTATGTGGTCGAAACATGCGTTATATCCGGTTAGGCAGGTACCCTGGAATGCTGTGTTGGAAATTAAAACAGGAAGGGATATAAAACGGCGAGTATTTCTGATTTTTCTCTAGTAAGAGACCTCTGCAAAACGAGTAATTTGAGGTCAAATCGCTTTTCGGCGGGAGCACGAAAATTTAAGCCGCAGGAATACTTGTAGTATTTCGAGGACTAAAGCCACTGCAGGCGAAGCCGAAGTGGCAG
>JAZGHI010000236.1:0-2638 GCA_036480955.1 Candidatus Adiutricales bacterium | reverse complement strand
CTCACGCGTGGCCGAGCTTATCCCACCGCCCGAACTCGATCCGCCAGACGTGGCTATGAGCGAATTGCAGGCAACGATAAGGGAAAAAATGGACAATCCTCCTTTAATCGCCTTACAATCGCGCGACCGGGCCTGGCGGGCCGCGGAAATCCCGGCGGCCAACGGCCACGGTAACGCCCGGTCCGTAGCTCGCGTGGCCGCGTTAATGGCATGTGGAGGAGAGCTAGATGGAGTCCGGCTGCTGTCAATGCCCACCCTGGAAAAAGCCATCGAGGAGCAATCGTACGGCCCGGATCTTGTCCTGATCATGCCTATACGCTTTGGATTGGGATTTGGTTTGACCAGTAAGGAGATACCTCTTGGACCTAATCCTCGAGCCTTTTTTTGGGGCGGGTGGGGAGGTTCGCTGATTGTGATGGACCTTGACGCCAAGGTAAGCATGGCCTATGTCATGAATAAAATGGCTTCAACCACTACTGGAGACACCCGCGTCGCTGGCCCGATAATGGCCTTATACGCTTCCTTAATGAATGCCTAAGGAGGACCTGGCAGACTCACACGGCGGTAGTATACCAGGGAATCGACAGAATAGAAAACAAGGGCTATCCAGATAACGATGAAGGCGCCGACCTGATCGATCGAGATCGGCTCCTGGTAGACGAAAACGGCCAGCAAGAAAAAACAGCTTGGCGCTACATATTGAAGAAAGCCGAGGGTGGACAGGTTCAGTCGCTTGGCCCCGAGGTTAAACAGCAGGAGGGGCAAGGCCGTCACCAGGGCCGTGAATATCAGCAGCAGGTCAATTTTAAGCGAAAGGTGAAAGATGGCCCCAGTCTTCATCGAATCAAGGTACACCAGATAGAACAGGGCCGGCCAGCAGGCCAGGAACATTTCCAGGGAAAGACCAGCAGCCGCTCCCACCGGAGCGACTTTGCGTATCAGCCCGTAAAACCCGAAAGTGAAAGCCAGGAGCAGTGCCACCCAGGGGAAAACCCCGTATTGAAGGGTCAGGAAAAGTACGCTCCCGGCGGCGAGCAGCACGGCTACTAACTGAAGCAGCCGTAGGCGTTCCTTCAGAAACACGACACCCAGCAGCACGTTGATCAGAGGGTTCATATAGTATCCCAGGCTCGTTTGAAGCACGTAATCATGGTTTATGGCCCAGATGAAAACGAGCCAGTTGGTAGTGAGAAGAATGGTGGTCGCTAGCAAAGTGAGAAAAGTCCGCGGGTTTTTGAGCGCTGAGATTACTTCCCGCCACTGGTGCGAGAAATAAAGTATCGGCAGTAGAAATAGTAACGACCAGACTACCCGGTGACAGATTATTTCAAGGGCCGGGACTTCCCCCAGCGCCTTCCAGTAAACCGGGCCCAATCCCCAGATCAGAAATGCGGATCCCCCGCAAATCAGACCAATGAGAGAATCACGTCTCGAGGTTATTTGATGCGCCTGCCCCATACATTTCCCTGATTGTAAAATTTGGCCTTAATTGTCTTTCAACTGCCTCAGTATATAGTATAAAAAGGCCCCGGTGATCAATGAGGAGCCAAGGGTCGATACGGGTGTGGCTATCCATATACCGTCCAGTCCGAAAAAGAGGGGCAGAAGCAGGAGGCCGACCACGGCTGGGACGGAGAATCTCAGCAAAAGCCGGAAGATTTTTTGTTCACCCATTAACAGCGCTCGATCTGCCGCATGCGTTTCCATAATTCTTATCCGGTATCAGCTCCCTGTCTGAAATCATCACCCGAGGTGAATAATTGAAGTGGAAGCTATCAATTACAGATTGGCAGAGCAAGGGTTTTATGTATGGGTGAGAATAAGAGTGCCTGAATTGTCCTGATAAGGAATCGGCCGGGTAGGGGCGGTTCGCGAACCGCCCCTACAGCTTTTTCTTTCAACCAGTTATAAAAAATAAGACTTACGAAGTACGCTAAAACTGGTAGAATCATAAAAATTAATTATTTGACGAGGGTAAACGGCTCAAATATAGTTTGGTGAGCTTCAAATACTTGCTATCTCCAGATTTTTTAAAAAGAGGAAAGACATGCGGTTTAAGTACGAGGAAAACGTTAAATGCGGGATACTGATTGTGGGCGGCGGCGGCGCGAGCTTGAGGGCCGCTATCGAGGCCAGGGAACTGGGGGCCGACGTTCTGGTCGTGTCCAAATCACGGATTGGCTACAGCAACAATACATATATTTCGAGAAGCGCTTTCGCGGCCACGGGACTTGGGAGGCCGGAAGACGGGTATGAAGTTCATTTGAAAGATACGGTTATCGGCGGACGGTTCCTGAACAATCAGAAAATGGCGGCGGCCGTGTTTAGACGGGCCAGGGACCAGGTCGATTTCCTGGAAAAACACGGGGTGAAATTCGCCAGGCGGGAAGACACTATCCGCCTGGACCTGGCGCCCGGCCATAGCCACGCCCGCCATGTACGGGCCGACCCGCCCATCGGCCGGAACTACATGCTGCCCTTGAGGCGGGAAGCCCTGAAGATAGGGGTGCGGTTCATGGACAGGGTATTCATCTCCCGGTTGTTTGTTTCCAGCTGCCGGATGGCCGGCGCGGCCGGATTTTCGGAAGACCACGGGTTTATAGCCATAAACAGCAAGTGCGTTATCCTGACCACGGGC
>JAZGHI010000235.1:0-3331 GCA_036480955.1 Candidatus Adiutricales bacterium | reverse complement strand
TCCAGCACAGCCGCTGAAACTTCATTTGGGTGGGCCGGATGGAGGCTGGTGGGATTTCGGTCCCACCAACCGTTTTCACTCCGGTAAACCTCACGCACAATATAATCCGGACATCCGTAAGCGGGATTCATCCAGGGCAGATCGAAAAGTTCGGGCGGATAAGTAATATCGTGCAGGATTTCCACGTCGGTTAGTCCGTCGTTCATCCTTTTTACCACCTCTTGTCTGATATATCGGAGCGCCTGGGCGGTGGTGCTGAAAAGGCGGCAAATCTCGTCTTCTCCTTCGATGGGAGGTCCGTTGGGCGGTATGAGAAAGGCTGGCCTTAGAGAAATAAACCTGTCCAGTGTCTCGGCCCAGCGTACCGGGTCCCTGAAAGTGCGGTAGGGCGTACCCGGATTAGGGCAGGCGTTGATGAAGGCCGGACCAGCGTACAGCACTCTTTCTTCAGGCAGCCACACGGCAATGGAATCATCGGTTTCAGATGGCGCACTCAGGACCTCGATTAAACGGTTGCCCATATCCAGCCGTATAATGTCCTTGAAGGTTATGTCAGGGTAGAGAAATACATCGGCGATGGCCGGATATCCGGGAGGTACGCGAAATTGAACGGCGGCCATCATATTCTGCAGCGCGAAAGTTTCCTGATAGCGGCGCCAGCGCGCCGGTAGTCTTTCATGGGCCACGATCCGGGGCCGTGGCTCACCCCTTTCCTCCGCGGCTTCAAGAAAGGTTGTCGCTCCAGTGTTATGTCCGTTGTGGCCGTGGCTGTAAATAATAGTGTCAACCGGGGCCTGAGTTCTTTCCCTTAGCTGGCGCAGGATATTTTTAGCCATCTGCGGACTCAAGCCAGTGTCGATCTGGACTACACCTCGATCTGTCTCAATGGAAATGTCGTTGCCCAGGGCCATATGTGTGTGGATGCCCGGGAAAACGGTCTCCATCCTGGTTTGCGGCCTGCCCGTGTTTTTAGAATCCGACATGATCCCTTCCTGATATTAAAAAATCATTTGAATAGAAGAATGACAGTTAACATGTCTATTTATGCGCCGGATCATCCGCTACGCACAATTAATCGTCCAGACTGTCCCAGATTGTGGCATAGTAACAGAACATAGCCCCCATGTAAAAACTTTATCACCAAACAGGTACTCCGGATGTCAGTACGGATGAACTCAGGATTACATTGACATCAATTCAATGAAAATGATACATCAGATCGACGAGGAAGAACTTGGACTGACAACCGGGGAATTCCGCGGACTGGGCCATTGACCTTCACCGGCACCGCGGTTCGCTGAAAGGTTACTGGCCCCCAGACCTTACTTTTATAAAATTATAAATGAGTTAACGCGGTTGAGCCTAAGGAGGAGATAAAATGACTGGACCACTTGATGGTATTTGCATTTTGGACATGACCGTGGGCCAGCATGGTCCGGTGGCCACCTCAATGCTGGCCGACATGGGCGCTGACGTTATAAAGATCGAAGATCGGTCCGGCGGAGACAGCGGCCGGTACATGACCGCGATAATGGGATCAAAAGTCGCGCAGAATTTCTATTTTGAAAACAACAACCGCGGCAAGAGAAGCCTCAAGGTGGATCTTAAAAAAGATCGGGGTAAAGAGATTATTTATCGGCTGCTGGAAAAATACGATGTGTTCGTAACCAATTTCCGGGAAGAGGCGGTGAAGAGTTTAGGCATGGATTACGCCGCTCTATCTCAAAAAAACCCCCGCCTTGTATACGCCATGGGGTATGGTTTCGGTAAGGAAGGGCCTGACCGGAGGAGACCCGCGCTTGACCTGGCGGCTCAGGCCCGAGGGGGAATCTGGAGTATCAGCGGAGAACCTGGCCAGCCTCCGCCCCGGATCGGGGCCGGGATGGCTGATCAGGTGGGAGCCGGTATATTGGCCTACGGTATAATGCTGGCCCTCTTCACCAGGGAGCGTACGGGGATGGGGCAGGAAGTAAACACCTCTCTCCTCGGCAGCCAGACCTGGCTCGGTTCGCTGTCTCTACAGGCTTATCTTTTTTACGGACGGACGGCATCGCCGGTGGCCAGAGACAAGTCCGCCAATCCCCTGTGGAGTATCTACCAGTGCCGGGATGGCAAGTGGATCTGCCTGGCCATGTTGGGCTCTGATCCCTACTGGCACGAGTTTTGCGCCGCCGCTGAAATAGAGCGCTTGGAAAATGATCCCAGGTTCAAGAACCATGTAGCCCGCGGCCGGAACGCGGTGGAGCTCATAAAAATTCTCGACGAACAGTTCGGCGGCAGAAACAGGGAAGAGTGGGTAAAGCGTTTTAATGAGACCGACCTGATATGGGCCCCGGCCAATGATTACGCTGAAGTGGCCGGCGATCCTCAGATTGCGGCCAATGACTACGTGATTGACTACGACCACCCCATACACGGGCAGGTGAAAATGGTAGGACTGCCGGTCAAGCTCAGCCGGACCCCCGGTGGAGTACAGCGTCCCGCCCCGGAGTTCGGACAGCATACAGAGGAAATCCTGGTTGAGCTTGGGTATTCATGGGAGGAGATAGAAAATTTTAATAAAGATGAGGTAACCTGACCCGGGAACCATTGCGCGTAATCAAACGCGGGTAGGAATGAACCGTAATCTTTAAACGACTGCCTATCCACTTTAAATACAATTATCTCAAGCCCGGATCGACGGGCGAATGTTATTATTAATACTGGGGGAGAATTATGATCGAGGTCTTGCCGTTAGCTAAAATCAAGGAAAGAATCGGGACCGAACTCGGTGTTTCCGATTGGTTCACCGTGACCCAGGACCAGATGAACCGGTTCGCGGACCTTACCGGAGACCATCAGTGGATTCACGTGGACGTGGAAAGATCGGCCCAGGGACCATTCGGCCGGACCATTGCCAGCGGGTACATGACCGCCTCTTTAATTCCCATGTTCGGCTCGCAGGTCGGCGTGTTTCCCGAGGGAACCACGATGGCCATCAATTACGGCCTGAACAAGCTTCGGCTCTTAAATCCTGTTCTGGAGGGTTCTAGAATTCGGGGCCGCATAGCCTTAACCGACGTGGTTGAAAAATCAGGCGACCGTATTCTTATTACCAATACCAACACCATAGAAATCGAAGGGCAGGAAAAACCGGCCTGTGTGGCGGAAGTATTGACCCTGTTTTTTACCGGACAAGCTGATTAGCGGAACTGAAAACATCCGGGCTCGGTGAGATTCGGCCAATTTTCGGCGGGTATGGCTCCTTAAGTTACATGGCCCAGGGAATCGCCGGTTGATCCCGTTTGGAACAATATCCTTGAATATATTGCTAAACCCATATAATTTGGTG
>JAZGHI010000234.1:0-7953 GCA_036480955.1 Candidatus Adiutricales bacterium | reverse complement strand
GCCTGAGGATAACCTTCCTTATCGGCCTGCTTGGCAAAGGCCAGATATTTCCGGTTGGCCTGTGATTCTCCGGCAAAGGCTTCCTTTAAATTGTCCGTGGTCTTGCTCATCTGTCTTCTCCTTTTCTAATGAATCCTGATTGGCGGTTAGCTGACACAGGTTGTTGCCGCGCCTATCTCTCCCTTTTAACTTTTTCATATTATACCCGATACCAGTAGAAAGTCACTCAAAGCCGAATTTTTGCTCATAAACACGCGGGTTTTCCTTTACCCTCTTCAATCGGGAGATAAAAGCACGTCATTTAGTGATTGTAGAAGAAGGAAAAAAGCGGTAGGTACACAGCAGCCTTTCAAATGATCATACATTGGATAAAATAAATACGGTAAAGGAGGCCTTAAATGTCCGAAAGAGATATCAGTCTGGAAATGGGCCAGGTCGAGCGATACAGAAGATTCCTTAAATCGGATCTATGGCCGGGACTTGGAAAGTATGAATCCGATCAGAGAAAGAAGATACCCCCTCCGGAAAAGCAGAAGCCCGTCCCGGATGAGGCAAAACTCTTTGATCTGATCAATTCGGAAAACCTGACTTCCGGCGAGATGCCATTGATCGATGTAATTCGCCGCCGCCGAAGCCGCCGGAAATATTCGGAAGATCCTCTGACGATCGACGAACTGTCTTTCCTGCTCTGGGCCACGCAGGGAATAAGCTCGGCCGGCGGCGACCAACTCAGAACTGTCCCTTCCGGCGGGGCCAGGCATCCATTTGAGACCTACCTTGTCTTAAATAAAGTAATGGGGTTTGACCCAGGGCTTTACCGGTATTTGCCCCTTGACCACAAGCTCTGTTTCATCCAAGCCGACGGGGAGATGAATAACAGGTTGGCCGAGGCATGCCATGGTCAGGGCTTTATTAAAACCAGCGCCGCGGCCTTTATTTGGACCGTAATTCCTTATCGAAGCGAATGGCGGTACGACGTAGTAGCTCATAAGATGATAGCAATCGACGCTGGACATCTATGCCAGAACCTGTATCTGGCCAGTGAGTCCATTGGCGCTGGAACCTGTGCCATCGGGGCTTACGACCAGGCAAAGATGGATTCTTTTCTGGGTGTGGACGGTGAGGATGAATTTGCCATTTATGTGGGGTTGGTGGGTAAATTAGAGGCATAAACATTATGTATCCGATTCTAAAAATCTCGAAGGAAGGCTGATCATAACCCGGTTTAGATGCGAATTTTTACTTACTGGTTCATTCTCACGCTTTTTTTTAAGGTTCTTCTCCAATTTAGTTGGAGAAAAGGATTCGAGGATTCAAGGAGTCAAGGGTTCCCCGATGACGGGATCTTCGTTTCACTGCGACAAGCGTTTGTTCTCCAACGATTTTATCAGCGCTTTGAGCATCCTTTCAAATTCCTCTGTATCATCCTTGAGAGCCTTTAAATTTTCTTTATTTACATAATTTAAATCACCTGAAAGCAGGACCTGGGTCTCCAATTCACAAACAGAACCATAGGCAATATATTAATGATCTCAAGTAGTCCGCGGTTGTCTTCCGGCCATATCCTTCTGCGATATTAGAAGGAATCGACACGACGGACCTTCTGATCTGAGATGTTAGTCCGTATATTTCTATCCAAACTTTCAGATCTCGGTAATTCTTAAGCATTTCACTCGAATCCTTAGACCCTTGACCCCTTGAATCCTTTCAGAATCATCAACTCTTTTGGAGATGATTCTTTATTAATAATTTATTTACCGACTTGTATTTCAATCGTTTTAACTATATAAAGGTATAAAAAGAAATGAAGGAGATCGAAACATGAGGATTATGATTGCCTTTGATGGCTCCGATTCTGCCGACCGGGGGCTTGAACTGGCCAAAACACATGCCCAGGCTTTCGAGGACTCCGAGGTCTTTGTCGTTACGTCTCTCGAGGGAGACACCCAGGAGCAATTGAATTATTTGGAGAAAGCGGAACAGGACTTGAGCCGTGCCAAGCTCTATTTTGACGACGAAAAAATTAAATGCGAAACAGAACTTTTAAGCCAGGGAGTGAGCCCGGGTGAAGCGTTGGTTGAATACGCCACTAGGAAGGAAATCGACGAAATCATAATCGGCATTCGAAAGAAGTCCAAGGTTGGAAAATTCCTTTTTGGATCAACGGCCCAATATGTGATTTTGCAGGCTCCATGCCCGGTGCTGACGACCCACTAGCAATTCGGTAACCTAATGTCGCGCCAGTGGCAGGAATAGGTAGTAACGCCGGAGAGGGCTCTTAAAAAGATCGAGCCCGGAATGAGCATCTTCATCGGCACTGCTCTGGCCGAGCCCCGTACCCTGGTCAAACACCTTTTATCTTCAGATGCGCTAAACCTGGTAGATCTTGAAGTTATCCAGTTAATAAGTCTGGGTGACGCCATTGCCATGGAAAAGCGCTACCCCAAGAAATACCGGCTGAAAACCTTCAGCGCGGGGTGGGTGGTGAGTGAGGCGGTCATGGCCGGCAGGGTGGACTTGATACCCTGCAGCCTTTCCCAGATTCCGCCCTTAATCGAATCCGGCGGGATCCAGATCGACGTGGCTTTCGTGGCCATAACACCTCCCGACGAGATGGGTTATTCCAGTCTGGGCGTGGCCGTGGACGCGGCCAAGCAGGCCATGGAACAGGCCTCCGTGGTGGTAGGTGAGATTCATAGTGATCTGCCCCGTACCCTGGGTGACACATTCGTCCATGTGGACGACTTTGATTTTCTAATTAAGAGCACCGAACCCCTCCTCACCATTGACCGCTTTCCTCAGGACAAGGTAATTGACAAGGTGGCCGCTAACGTGGCCACCTTGATTGATGATCGAAGCTGTCTGGCCTTTACCACCGGACATTTATACGAAGTATTGGCTAGACACCTGAGGCATAAGAAAGACCTGGGCATTCACTCTAATTTCTTCACCGATCCGATCATGGATTTGGTCAAGAGCGGGGCGGTGAGTAACCGTTATAAAAACACCTACCGCGGCAAGTGCCTGGTGTCCTATGCCATGGGAACAGCCGAACTTATGAAGTGGCTCGATAACAATCCTCTGGTTGAATTTCAGGGGATAGACGTGGTTGGGTCTCCCAGGGGATTCGCGTCCAACGACCGGTTCGTCCTTGTAGTGCCCAGCCGGAAAGTGGATCTGAGCGGGCGGGTGGCGCTTCATTACGGTAAGAGCAACGTGATCTACGGGATGGGGGATGCCCAGGAGATATTCACCGGGGCCAAGCTTTCGCGGGGCGGTCGGACCATTTGCGCTCTGCCCAGCCGCAACCTGAAGGGTGAATCGAACATCCGCCTTTCCGTCGATGAGTTCCCCAACCAGCTTTCGGTCCGCGAATGGTTGGACATGGTCGTGACGGAATATGGTATCGCCTACCTTAAAGGACGGTCGGTAAGGGAAAGGTCTCTTTCACTAATAGACATAGCCCACCCGGACGATCGGGCTGAATTGGTCGGACAAGCCAAGGAGGCCAATATCCTGTACGCGGACCAGATTTATCTTTCCGAGGCCGGTCATCTGTATCCCGAAGAAGTGGCCCGCTCTCATACTTTTAAAGACAACCTGAGCGTCCGTTTCCGGGCCATCAAACCGGCGGATGAGGATCAAATGAGGCGGCTGTTTTACCGGTTCTCGGACGAGGCCGTTTACTACCGGTATTTCAGTCCCATTAAAACCATGCCCCACGCGGCCATGCAGGAATACGTGAACATTAACTACCGGAACGTCATGTCCGTGGTCGGCCTGGTGGGCCCGGTGGGTGAAGGACGCATAATTGCCGAAGCCCGGTACGTCCGGAATGAAAACGACTCCTTCGCGGACACGGCCTTTATCGTGGATGAAAAATATCATGGACGTGGAATCGCCAGCTTCTTGTACGAACTATTGATCAAAATCGCCATACAGCGTGGAATAACCGGTTTTAACGCTGATGTGGTCGGCGCCAATAAGGCTATGTTAAGTGTCTTTGAGAAGGCGCCCTACCCCATAAAAGCCTCACTGGAATCCGGAATATACCATTTGACCATCCCCTTTTCCGACCTCGGCAATCCTACCATCGGCCAGAATGTTTCCTCCTAGACCGGACGTTTACCCACCATCTTATGGCCGGACGCAGTTGAGGTTTAAGTATCCCTAAGAATTATTTCATTTTGGAGTGAGTTTCGAAATGCCTGATAAAATTGTAATTTCAGAAATAAAAGGGCGTCTGGCCGTCGTTACCCTCAATCGGCCCGAGGCCATGAACGCTATAAACGAGGAGCTGAACCGGGAGGCCTGGGTAATCTTTGATGATCTGGTAAAGAACGAGGACATCGACGTCATTATACTGACCGGCGCGGGAAAGGCCTTCTGCGCGGGTCTGGACTTGAAGGAGATCGTGAAACGAGGAAGGCTTGGCGCCAGCGGACCCTCCATGTTTTCCATACTTCGGGACACGGAAAAACCGACCATTGCCGCGGTAAACGGCTTCGCCATTACCGGCGGTTTCGAATTGGCTCTGGCCTGCGACATCCTGGTCGCCTCGAATAAGGCCATGTTCGCCGACACCCACGCCCGGGTCGGGGTCTTGCCTGGAGCCGGTTTGAGCCAGGTCCTGCCCCGTATTATCGGCGTTAGGAAGGCTAATGATCTCTCCCTCACCGGTAACTTCATGACGGCGCAGGAAGCCTATAAGTTTGGACTGGTTAACCAGGTCGTGGAACCGGAGGAGCTCCTGCCGCTGGCTGAAAAGCTGGCCGAAGATATCATCAGCTCTGATCAGCGCACCGTACGAAAGGTGAAGTATATCATTGACCAGGGCCTGTCCATGAGCCTGGCCGACGCGTTGATAATGGAAGGCGAGGAGCACCGGCGATATTTAAGCCCGGAAGCCATCCAGGACGTAGGCCGCCGCCGGCCGGGTATAATTAAGAGGGGCAGGGATCAGGCCAGGGAAAAGGGTTAGTAAGAAAGTTATTTTACAATCGTTTAAAAGAAAATTTTCTATCTATACTATTTTAACCAACGGCTTATTGACCTAACCCGCCTATTTTCCCAAACATTGGAATTGCTAATGTAAATCCCATTTATTCGTATTTTTTTCAGATATCATCTTTAAGAGCCTGAGAGTTTCACTACAACAGATTAACAACACCTTAATTATTGAAATTATTAATTTTTTTCTTAGCAGGGTGAGGAGAGTCAATAAGCCATTAACCAATATTCCTTCCACTTCCAGCCCCAAAAACCATTTCCATTCCCCTTTGTAATAGTGGTAGTTTACCGAAATCCAAGTCCCTGGGGAAAAGGATGAGATTTTAGTATGCAGAGCCGCCCGTATCAAGAGCACCCGGCCTCAGGCAAATGGCAGGCCATGCTGGTCGTCGGCCTGGGTGTGTTCATGGGCACGCTGGACATGAGCATCGTTAACATAGCTCTGCCAACCTTAGTGGAAAGACTCGATACAAGTTTCGTCACTATCCAGTGGGTAATGCTGGGAAACCTGCTGGTGATCACTTCCATGATGCTTGGTGTGGCCCGCTTGGGAGACATGCATGGCAAGAAGAAACTTTACACCGCCGGCCTGTTAATTTTTACCGTGGGTTCTCTTCTCTGCGGGCTGGCCCCGAATGTGGGATGGCTGATCGGCTTCCGGACTGTACAAGGCTGCGGCATGGTAATGCTCCAGGCCCTGGGAACGGCCATTGTGGTCGAGATGTTTCCCGCGCACGAACGCGGCCGGGCTCTGGGTATCATGAGCAGTATCGTCTCGGTAGGTATAGCCGTTGGGCCGGCCATAGGCGGTCTAATCATAGGGCTGATCGGCTGGCGGTGGATTTTCTTGGTAAACGTGCCTGTGGGCTTGATCACCTTCACCTTGGCCGCCCGCCTGCTGCCCAGCCAGAATCCAGACCAAACCGGTGAACGATTCGACGGATCCGGCGCGTTTATCATTGCCCTGTCTCTGGTCTTTTTCGCTCTTGGTATGACCATGGGTCAGAACAGGGGATTTGATAATGGCCTGGTCCAGTTGCTGCTGATAATTTCCGGTATAGGAGTGGCCGTATTTGTGATAACGGAAGCGCGGATCAGACATCCCATGGTTGATTTAAGCCTGTTTAAGGACGCATTGTTCAGCCTCAATCTGGTCATGGGTTTTCTGGCTTTCCTGGTCATGGGCGGACTTTTTATTCTGCCATTTTTCCTGCAACTGGTAAAAGGGTACCCCACCCATCAGATCGGGCTCATGATGATGGTACTACCGGTGGCCATGGGCATTACCTCACCCCTTTCGGGGGACCTGGCCGACCGTTACGGCACACGGGTCATAAGCATCATAGGACTGGTGATTGTGGCCGTGGGATGCCTGACCCTCAGCACCCTGCACGCCGAGATCTCGGTACTCGGCTTTATCCTGCGTATGGCCCCGCTGGGCATCGGTATGGGTGTCTTCATGTCGCCCAACAACAGCGCCATCATGGGTGCGGTCCCGCAGCATCGTTTGGGAGTGGCCTCGGGTCTTCTGGCTCTGTCCCGGAACCTGGGAAGTTCGGCCGGCCTGCCCCTGGCCGGGGCCATCTTTAACGCCCTAGTCCTGGCCACGGCCGAAATACCGGCACTGTCCAGCGTCACCGACGCACCGGCCGAGGCTTTGGTTCGGGGTGTTAACGGTACCTACCGCGTCGCGGCGTATGTGATGATAGTGGCAATCTTCCTGTCTTTTATCGCCCTCTGGCTAGACCGGCGGCGTTCGAGAGACGTTTGAGGTCTTCCCTTATACCGCCATTCTAGCCTGCATCCTTCGAGCAAACACCATCACCAGCGCCATCAGAACCACACAAATACCCAGAGCGATTCCAAGGTCAAAGGCCACGGCCCCGAGTCCGGTGCCCTTGACCGCTATCTCGAAGATCGGGTTGATCAGCCAGTAGGTCGGGAAAATTTTGGCGATCCACTGGGGCCAGTCCGGGAAGACGTAGAAGATGACCGGAGCCATCAGAATCAGGTTAAGGGTCTTGATCAAGGCAAAAAGGGTCTTGATGTCCTTGGAGGCTATGGCGTAAATGACCCCGAATTCCACCGCCATGAGGGCCGCGATAACCAGGGCCAGCAGGAGCGCCGCGGGCCGCGGTCCCAAAGCGCCGTTAAGGAGCAGAGTAGCAAAGGCCACGAACACAGAGAGAATCAACCCAATGCCCGCCTTGGCGATAAGTACCTCGGACAGTTTGACCGGAGTAGCCAGGACCGCGTCAAGGGTCTTGCTCTCCCTCTCTTCGACAAATCCGAAGGCTGTCACAAACACGCCGGCGATGAGCAGGGCGAAAAGCACCATCAGAGGTATGAGTCTGGATGAGATGGGCAGGTCTTCCCCGTCTCCCAGCGTATTGATTACCACCTCTACGGGCGGGGCCTTGCCTTCAATTTCGCGCACCACATCCAGGGTGGTCACGGCCAGGATGACACGATTTAAGGCCAGGCTTTCTCCACCGATATAAAACTCGAGAAGGGGTTTTTCTCTCGACCGGACAGCTTTATCGAATCCTTCTTTCAGGACAAGACCGGCGTCGAGATCATTGTCCCGGACCCGTCTTTTCAGCTCAGAGGCGGATTCAAGCAGAGTAAGATCAATCCCTTCCTGCGCGGACATAAGGGCCGTTATTTCGGAATCTCCCTTATCCACGATGCCCAGGCGCGGCTGGGGGTCGAACAAACTGCCGAACGCGACCTGTACCACGAGGGTGATACCCACCGGGAAGATAAGGGCCCAGAGTAAAATGGGTGATCTGGGGCTGAATTTTAAGTCCTTTTTAGCGACTTTAAAGGCGCGGGCGGGGTTCATAATGTCTCCACCTTTTTCTTAAGTATGAGCGTTCCCATGCCCAGGATCAACACGGTCCAGGCCATGACCATGAAGATATAGGGACTAAGTTCAGACCA
>JAZGHI010000233.1:0-3244 GCA_036480955.1 Candidatus Adiutricales bacterium | reverse complement strand
CTTATGAGACCTCTGTAAAACTTCGTCCTTTGGCCCAACTCCTTGTCGCGCTCGAATTTAAGTCCTCGAAATACTACAAGTATTCCTGCGGCTTAAATTTTCGTGCTCCTCGATTTGACCTCAAATTACTCGTTTTGCAGAGGTCTCCTTATATATCATCGTCGATCTCTTTGCCGGCCCGTTCGTTAACCTTGCATATACGGTCGCCCGGCCGCCATTTGGAGCTGAGAAGCGGCCCGAAGCAGGTGTTGCAGGATTCACAGGCGACTACTTCCCCCATTTGGTTTTCCCTTATTTTGTTGGGCCAGTGGGGATCGGTAATCAATTGCCGTTCGACGGCGATTAGATCGGCTTGGCCATGTGTCAGTATAGATTCAGCCACTTCGCGTGTGTTAATACGCCCCACGGTGATTACGGGTATGTTTACCTCCTGTTTTATGGCCCCAGCCAGGTAAGCGAAGGTACCCATTTCCGCGTTCTTGTCTGGTGAAGCGCTCTGCCCCTCATTCCGGCCCAGAGAGACATCCAGAACATCGACTCCGGCCTTCTCCAGTTCCACTGCAAATAACTTACTCTGATCTAGAGTAACTCCTTCCGGGATTCCCTCTTCCGCGCCAATCCGAAAGAAAACAGGGAAATCATCACCAACCGCCTCCCTCGCGGCTTTCACCGTTTCTAAACCAAAGTTCATTCTACCGGAGACATCTCCGCCGTAATGGTCAGTCCTATTATTGTCCGCCCCTGAAAAAAATTGGCAGAGAAGATAACCGTGAGCCCCGTGCAGCTCAATGAAATCGAAACCGGCTTCCCTGGCTTTTCCTGAGGCGGCGCCAAATTTTTCAATAATTGATTTGATTTCTTCAACCGTCATCTCGCGCATGTTGTTTTTGGCGGACGGGGCGACCATCTCGGCGCCGGGCAAAACTCCGGCTCCACTGCCGGCTGGAAGCTGATTGCCGTGCCAGAGCTGAATGCCTATTCTGGCGTCGTTGTTTCGGACCGCCTCGGTGAAAGACCTGGCGTTCCCGATGAATTGGATGACGCCGTCAGGACGGCCCCAGGCCTGGTCATCAGTCAACAGGTCAACGGAAGTAGCGGCCATTATAATGGCCCCAACCCCGCCTTTGGCCCGTTCCAGGTAATAATTCTGAGCGCGTCTGCTTCTCAAACCCAGGCCCAGTTGCATGGCGGGCATTATCAGACGGTTTTTCATCTCCATATGTTTAATGGTTATTGGTTCGAAAAGTTTCATTTAGATCCTCCAATTGCGGGTGATTGTTTTATTTTGTGTATATACCGGAATTTTACTCACCTAAAATGGAGCCGGTACGATTGTCGCCAATTTATTTGAAGTCTGGCGGATCAGCACATCTCGGGGATTATAACCGATACTCCCTGGAATAAAAAATGGAATCATGGGGGTGTCTCCGGGATTCCGGAGCCTTGAAACCGATTCATTCTGAAAAAGATTGACTTTCACAGGCATCTCTGGAAATATCTTGATTCCCGATATTAATTTCCGGACCAGTAAAAAAAACGTAAATAAGACCGGATTTTTAAGAAGAGGAGAAGTTTATGGAACCCACGGCCAAAGGGCCAAAAGAGCTTTTTGAGGAAGTCATAGACCAGGGGCTGTGCACCTTGTGCGGGGCGTGTGCCGGAAGCTGCCCGTACCTGGTCTCCTATAAAGGCCGGATCGTACTTTTGGACAATTGCACACGGTCTGAAGGTGAGTGTTATCAATATTGTCCCAGAACACAAATTGATCTTGACGAGGTCAGCCGGCAGATTTTCGAAGAACCCTATTCTGAAGATGAGTTGGGCACTTTCAAGGAGACGTTCATAGCCAGGGCCTCTGACGAGAGTATAAGGGGAAGGGCTCAGTACGGGGGTGTGGTGACCGCTTTGATCTCCCTGGCCATGGACAGGGGCTTGATTGACAAGGCAATTTTAACCACCACTGATGATGAAAAGGTACCCTCTCCGATTTTAGCCTCGACCAAAGAGGAGGTGCTAAAATCGGCGGGATCGAGTTACATGGCCTGTTCTGTGTTGGAGGCCTATAACCGGCTGTCAAGTGAAGACGATGGCAAAGTCGGGATCGTAGGTGTACCCTGTCAATGCCTGGCTCTATCTAAAATGAAGATGGATTCGCCCCAGAATCGGCTCGACATCGATAACGTTACCCTGACCATCGGTTTGTTTTGTACTTGGGCTCTTTCACCAGACCGTTTTCACAAATTCCTGGGAGAGAGTCTGAATCTTACCTCAGTAACCAGGTTTGACATACCGCCGCCGCCGGCCGAGAGATTCGATGCTTACACTTCATCCGGCTGTGTATCGGTCGGTCTCGATGAGGTGAGGAAGTATAGAATGCCCACTTGCGCCTACTGTCTTGATATGACCTCGGAGTTCGCGGATATATCGGTCGGCTCGGTCGAGGGTCTCGAGGGCTGGAACACGGTCATTGTGCGCACCGGCGCCGGAGCCGATCTTATAGAGCGGGCCAGGGCTGAAGTCATAATTGAGACGGACAGCCTGCCCGGCGAAAACCTGGCCCATCTGAAGGAAGCGTCCTTGAATAAGAAAAAAAGGGCCTTAAAAGAAATCGTCAGCCGAACCGGGGACAGAGATAATCTGCTCTATGTCGGTTTATCATCGCAAATGGCCGATGAGTTGTTAAAATAGATTGGCATGTGAATATTGGAGGTAAATTAGTATGCCGGATATAGATATAGACGCTCCTGGAAAAATCGTGCTTTTGATGGGCAATGAAGCCATTGCCCGAGGCGCGCTCGAAGCGGGAGTGATGGTTGCGACTTCCTACCCAGGTACACCGACTTCGGAAATACTGCCATCCATCGCCGACGTGGCCGAGCGGAGGAATATTTACGCGGAATGGTCTGTCAACGAGATGGTGGCCCTGATGGTGGCGGCCGGGGCCTGCTACGGCGGTGTCCGGGCCATGGCCTCGATGAAACAGAACGGCACCAACGTGGCCCTGGATTTTTTATCAACCCTTGTTATGAGAGGACTGCGGCAGGGCGGGGGGCTGGTGCTGATTGACTCGGATGACCCCGGCAGCCGTAACAGCCCTAACGAACAGGACACTAGGCCGGTGGCGAAATGGCTTGACATCCCCATGTTGGAGCCGGGTGATTTTCAGGAAGCTAAGGATATGACCAAATGGCTGTTCGAACTCTCCGAGGAGCTGGATACGGTCTGCATGCTCCGCTGTGTCAGC
>JAZGHI010000232.1:0-5821 GCA_036480955.1 Candidatus Adiutricales bacterium | reverse complement strand
TGGCCTCCATCTCATCCACTTTTTCCGGGCATTGTTTCGCGGCCTCGGACATACGAGCCTGCTGCATAATTCTCTTGGATTCCTGGAGTTCCGCAGGAAGAAAACGGTCCATGGTCGCGCAGCCACTCATTAAAACCGCTACTGCCCCTACCAGTACCAAAACCAAAGAAATTCTCTTCATAGTGCTTTCCTTTCTTCTAGAGTTCAGGTTAACTGCCTAGGGTTTCAACCGCTGTTCACTTATTAGTTTTGATTACCCCCACGATTTCCTTTTTTTTGTGTTCCGGCACCAATCTTTGCCTGAAATATAGGCATTGCGCTAAGTCGAGAGCCTGGCAACTCCTTGCCAAAAGGTGATTTCTCGCCAATCTCACCGAAAGCCGAACGTTTTTCCCATTTCAGGACCTAGTAATCCATCAAATCCCTCGCTGTTAACCAGATAGCCGCCCGTCAGCCATGGTCAAACACCGCCTTTATTTGAATATGCGCATTATATCAAATAGTTAGGCAATACTGCGGTTTTTTCTCCATTTACTTGCTGCATAATCCAGGGTGAATGATTATCCGGACAATCTTAAAAATCTATATATATAAAAAATTATATAGGGTTAAGAAATTTTAGCCACAATCTTGTTACGGCCCAGAGTCAAATTCTGAGCGTGTGTCCTCGTTTCAGGTCCGGATAATCAGGGAAGGTGAGCGTGAGTAATGAAAGCAGGTTTTGCCGTAAAAGTCAGGTTACAGAACCTTTTCGCCTCGACCAGCCGGGTCAGCGGTTGAATTAGACACAACTAGTTGATTTAAATAGTAATTTAAAGAAATTTAAAGAAATCCCGAATATTGCTTTTATTATAAATACCAGGGGTGTATTATGCTGGGCTCAAAGGAATTAGAGGTATTCAATTATCATCTCAAACCAGGTTATATCTACGTTACACCAAAACCGGTCCTCATTTCGACCGTTGCTGGGAGTTGTGTCGCGGTGTGCATATTTGACCAGCGGCAAAAATGGGGCGGGATGAGCCATTTTCTCTTTCCCAAGACGGACCGGAAAGGGAAACCCACGCCTCAATACGGTAACTTGGCTATCCCAGCCTTAATTCGGATGTTGAGAAAACAGGGCTCCCGGATTGACCATTTAGAGGCCCAGATTTTTAGAGGAGGCAGTCGATCGCCTGAGGATTCGAACGGTATAGGCCCGCATAATGCGAAGATAGCCCGTAAGATCTTGAAAAAGAGAGAGATTCCCTTCGTATCTGAGGACATAGGCGGGGTGAAGGGGCGCCGCATTCTTTACCATACCGTCACCAATGAAGCCTTAGTCATGCGTACATCCAAAATTCGCTGGGGAGGTTGGTTTCCATATCACGAACGTCCGGGTACTTAAAAAATTAGATTGTGACGCCACTGAAAGTTTGTTCTACTTAAAGTAGCGATTATTAGAGCTTAGATACTAGGCGGGGGAGCAGAAACGATAAGGAGTTCAGGATATGGCTTACGACAAAAACATAAACGTTTTAATTGTGGATGATTTTTCGACTATGCGGCGGATCCTCAAGAATATTCTACGCCAAATGGACTTCAAGAACATTATGGAAGCGGATGATGGCACCACGGCCGTAGACATTTTAAAGAATGAGCGGGTAGATTTGATTATCTGCGCTTGGAACCTGCCAAAAATGACGGGCATCGAACTCCTGCGGTTCGTTCGCGACACAGAAGGTCTTTCTGACATACCCTTTCTCATGGTTACGGCTGAGGCTCAGCAGGAAAATATAATCGAGGCGGTAAAGGCCAAAGTGAATAATTACGTCGTTAAACCGTTTACCGCCGAAACACTGGGGGAAAAAATCGATAAAATCTTCAACTAGTTTGATCGAATTTATTGGTTATAGAATACTCTAATTGTTTACGTAATTGTTTACTTCGTAAACAATCTCTTGTTTGTGCGTTTCCTGAAAGGAAACGCTTAAGTAAACAATCTTCTGTTTTTGCGTTTTCCAGTGGAAAACGCTCTTGCAAACAATACACGTCTACGCGTTTGTGAAAACAAACGCTCTGCCCGTGCCCCGGTGAAATATGGCCTGCAAATACCAACACACTCTGGTATCCGAGAGGAATCAGCCTAGTTTTTATACCCCAGGTCGAAGGCCTTCAGGTTCATCTTTAAAAAGTCTTTCCTCGTGTTTGATCTAATGGTTTTTTTGAATTGATCGGCCGTAACCGGAAGATCGGCGTGCCTGGCCAGCGCCCCCAGGATCACCATATTCATGGAAAGTATGGTTCCCGCCTGATGGGCCAATTCATCGGCGTCTAAAGCTACGAGTCTCCCCACTCTTTTTTCAAGCCGGCCCAGCGATTTGGCTACATCCGGGTAGGCCCCTTGTCCAATCATGGTGGTAAATGGCGGCTGAGGGTGGGAATTAGTAATGACCAGGGTCTGAGGATGGCATTTACCGGCGGCCCTCAACGTTTCGGATGGCTCGAACCCGAGCAGGACATCGGCTTCATGATCTGAGACAATTGAACTCAAAGTGTCTCCCAATATGACCGCGGATTCGACCACGCCGCCTCTTTGGGCCATACCGTGGACCTCACTGATATTGACATTGATTCCGGCCAGCAGAGCGGCCTCGCCAATAAGGCTGGTGGCCAGGAGCGTGCCCTGTCCGCCCACTCCGATGATGTGAATGCGCGTTGGCTTCATTATAATTCTCCCTTTCTGACCGGGCGAATGGCGTGCTCAGGGCAAACCTGGGGGCAGACGGCGCAGCCGATGCATTGGTCGGGATTGATCATCACATTGTTGCCTTCGAGGTAGAAGGCCGGGCAGGCGAACAGGTTAAGGCAATCCCGGTGGTTCCGGCATTTTTTCTGGTCCACCTTAAAGACGGGCCGCGCGGGTAACTGGCCAATACGCCGGGCGAAAAGCGGACATACCTCTTCGGACACGATAACCGACACACCCTGGTAGGCCATGGCCGATTTTACAGCTTCCTGTGTCTTTTTCAGGTTGCTCGGTTTTACCACGTACAAATCTTCAACCCCGACGCCTTTGGCCACCTCAATGGGTTTGATCTGTTTTTTATCGCGGCCCAGGGGTTCGGTGTCAACCCCGGGATGTATTTGATGGCCGGTCATGGCCGTGGTTCCATTGTCCAGAACCATCAGAAGCACGTTGTGTTTATTGTGCACCGCGTCAATAAGCCCCGGTACACCGTTATGGAAAAAGGTCGAATCCCCGATAAAGGCTACTGTCTTTCGGCCGGTGGCCTTTGAGATTCCGCAGGCCGTGGAAATAGAGGACCCCATGCACAAAAGGAAATCGGCCATGGCCAGAGGGGGCATGAAGCCCAGGGTGTAGCACCCGATATCCGTAGGATAGACCGTTTCCGTGCCCGCGATTTTTTTGACCGAATAAAACATGGAACGATGCGGACACCCCGGACAGAGATTGGGCGGCCGGGCGGGAATTTCAGGCAGATCCGAGGTCTTTATTTTAGGCCCGGCCGCGGTCTTCACCTCAAAAAATTTGGCCACGTTGGCCCTGACCATGGCGGGATCGAATTCAAACAGCCTGGAAAAAAGCTTATCCGATTTGCCGGCGATCTCCAGCGTCAGGCCCGCCTCCTGGGCCGCGGTTTTAGCTTCTCCCTCCATATACGGTTCCAGTTCCTCTACAACCAGCGCCTTTTCCTTGTTCTTCAAAAAGCGCTGAACCAGTTTTTTGGGGAAAGGATGTGAGAAGCCTAGCCTTAAGACCTGAATTTTGTTTTTTAATCCCAAGTCGGTCAGGGCGTCCATGACATAGGAATGGCTGATACCGTTGGTGATGATACCCAGTTTACCCCGGCCCTGGGTGAAATTATGGGGCGAGGTGTCCGCCAGTTTGAGGGCCTGATTGTATTTGTCCACCAAGACCCGGTGAAGGGTCCGGGAGACGCCCGGCAAGGTGACTTTTCTTCCGGGATCGCGAACGAAACTGCCCCGGGTATTCCTTTTTTTCATTCGGCCGAAGGTGACAATTCCGCGGGAGTGGTTGATGCGGGTGGTTGTCCTGAAAATAACCGGCAGGGCGAGTTTTTCGGACAAGTCAAAGGCGTCTTTGATCATCTCCTTGGCCTCAGCCGGTGAAGACGGTTCGAATATGGGCAGGCCGGAGAGCTTGCCGTAAAACCGGTTGTCCTGTTCGTTCTGGCTGGAAAACAGTGAGGGATCGTCCGCTGATATGACCACCATCCCGGCCTCGACGCCCACGTAGGCCAGAGTCATGAGAGGGTCAGCGGCTACGTTTACACCGACGTGCTTCATGACCACCAGTGTCCTGAGTTTGGACGCGGCCGCGCCGGCGCCTATTTCCAGGGCCACCTTTTCGTTAGTCGAGTATTCAAAATAAATATCGCTCTCGTCGGAAAGCTGGAAGAAGGTATCCGAAATCTCGGAAGAGGGAGTGCCGGGATAACACGTGACAAAGGCCACGCCGGCCTCGATCGCTCCTCGAACGATGGCCTGGTTGCCCAGGAGCAGCTTTTTTTGTCCCGATTTTGTACTCAGTAAAGGGTCCATTTTTTTCCTCGATCCGGTTTAGGCCGGAGATTATCATGGCTTTATTCTAAGATTATTTTCGTCTCTGTATTTCAAAGTCCGCTTACATGCTTCTCATTATCCGGAAATCCCAGTCTGCGTTAACGGAGGCCAAGGCATGGAAAACGCTTTTTTTATTGAATTTTTTCCCGTTCGTCTATAACCCTCACCGCCTTGCCTTCGGAGCGGGCGATGGTGTTCATGGGAACAATAGTAACGGGACTGGTGATCCCAATCACCTGGTGTATCCTTTCGGAAATCCGGGCCGAAAGCTCCTCGATGGCCTTCTGTCCCTGGCTATACACATCCTCCCTGGCCTCAGCCTCGACCTCGAGGGCGCTCAAATATCCTTTCTGCTTGACCCTCAGCAGGTAGTGGGTTTCCATTTCCGGAAATTCCATTATCACGGACTCGACCTGGGACGGAAAGACGTTTACACCGGATATGATCAGCATGTCGTCGAATCGGCCGGTGATTCTTTCCATGGTAACCAGGGTTCTTCCACAGGCGCATTCTTCATGTTTCAGGCTGCTGATATCACGCGTGCGGAAGCGGATCAGGGGCATGGCCCGGCGTTTGAGCGCCGTGAATATTAGTTCGCCCTGCTGGCCTTCGGGCAGTAATTCGCCCGTGTCCGGATCGATTACCTCGGGGTAGAAGTGGTCTTCACTAATGTGCAGTCTTTGTTCGGGGCAGGTAAAGGACACACCCGGTCCGCCCATTTCGGTCAGACCGTAGGCCTCATGGGCAACGATTCCCATCCGGTTCTCGATCTCCTCACGCATCTGCCGGCTCCAAGGCTCGGCGCCGAAAACACCTATCCTGAGCGGCCATTCCCTGATATCCAGCCCCATGCGGTTGGCCCTCTCGGCCACGGTCAGGGCATAGGTCGGGGTACTGAAAAAAGCGGTGGTTCCGAAGTCCTGCATCAGGGTCAACTGGCGTTCGGTCAGACCGGCCGAAGTCGGCACCACGGTGCATCCGATCTCCAACGCGCCTTGATGGAAACCGAGGCCGCCGGTGAAGAGCCCGTAACCATAGGCGTTCTGGCAGACGTCGTTCTGTCTTATACCCGCGGCCCAAAGACTTCTAGCCATGGCCTCGGCCCAATCGTCCAGGTCCTGAGCGGTGTAAGGGCCGGTAATCGGCTTGCCGGTGGTTCCGGATGAGGCGTGGATGCGAACCACTTCCTCCATGGGCACGCCGCACAGCCCGAAGGGGTAATTATCGCGAAGGT
>JAZGHI010000231.1:0-10632 GCA_036480955.1 Candidatus Adiutricales bacterium | reverse complement strand
GGAGATGGAAACTGTTTTAGACCTTCTCAATATTTTAGCCGAGCGCAACGATCGGGTGAGGGTAGAGAATATAGCCGGTATTAAATATGACCGGATTCGCGGCATAACTTTGCGCACGCGTGAGGGTAATCTTCAGGTCGAAGTCGGTTCAAAGGGTTATCGGGTCAAGTTCGAACGCCTGGGACGGGTTTTGGCTCATTTAAAGATCGAAAGTCTTGACCGAGACCTGGCCTATATCAACTTAGAATGCGGCCCGCGGGTCATAATCCGTTAGGCCGTCGAAGATAATGAAACGAAAAAGGGGGAAGGGACAATGTTTCGTACAAAGGTTACAGCCAGCGTGAGACAAATGCTGGAAAATATAGAATTTAACCATAAAAAGGGGGTGAACGGCCGTGCGGGAAAAACTGCTCGTTGGGCTTGATATAGGCACGACGAAGATCTGTTGTGTTGTCGGTGAGGTTACGGCTACCGGCCTCGACATAGTAGGCATCGGCATGCATCCTTCCGTCGGCCTTCGAAAGGGTGTGGTGGTCAATATCGAGCACACGGTCGACTCCATAAAACAGGCCGTGGAAGAGGCGGAATTAATGGCCGGTTGTGAAATCTCGAGTGTGTATGCCGGGATCGCCGGAGGTCACATCAAGGGCTTCAATAGCCACGGGGTCATAGCCGTTAAGAACCGGGAAATCGTGGCCCGTGATATAGAGCGCGTTTTGGAGGCAGCCAAGGCTGTAGCAATTCCAATGGACAGGGAGGTCATCCATACCATCCCACAGGAATACATCGTGGACGACCAGGACGGAATCCTGGATCCGTTAGGCATGGCCGGGGTTCGCTTGGAGGCCAAAGTTCACATAGTAACCGGGGCCGTTACTTCAGCTCAGAATATCATCCGCTGCGCCCACAGCGCGGGATTGGATGTCTGCGACATAGTACTTGAGCCGCTGGCTTCGTCCGAAGCCGTGCTCTCACCCGAGGAACGGGCTCTTGGTGTAGCCTTGCTCGATTTTGGCGGCGGGACCACGGACCTGGCCATTTTCTCTCAGGACAGCATCAAACACACAGCGGTACTGTCTCTGGGCGGGCAGAATCTGACCAATGACGTGGCTATCGGTCTACGCACTCCTCTGAAAAACGCCGAGGAGATAAAGAAGAATTATGGGTGCTGCCTGACTAGTATGATCGATAGTGACGAGGTCATCGAGGTTGTGAATGTAGGAGGCCAGACCAAGAAATCAATGGCCAGGCAGATCCTCGGCGAAGTTCTGGAACCTCGGGTTGAGGAGATTTTCACCTTGATTAACCGTGAATTACTGCGGTCCGGATATGAGAGTCACGTGACGGCTGGGGTGGTGGTTACCGGTGGTTCGGCCTTGCTCGAAGGTGTACCAGAGGTGGCTGAACAGGTGTTTAATCTGCCGGTGCGCCGTGGTTATCCCATGGAGGTAGGCGGGCTCAAGGACGTTGTAAACAGTCCCATGTACGCCACGGCCGTGGGTCTGGTCCTTTACGGTGTTAAGCAGGAACAGAATAAGGCCGAAAAATTTTTTCGCATCCGCCAGAACAATATTTTCAATCGGGTAGCGATGCGGATGAAGAGATGGTTCAAGGAAGTAATTTAATTAAGAGAGGGGAGATTATGGAATTTGAATTTGTAGAAAATCAGAAGGCAGCCAGAATTAAGGTTATCGGGATTGGCGGCGCGGGGAACAACGCTGTTAATAACATGATCGCTTCCGGTTTGTCCGGCGTGGCTTTTATCGCCGCTAACACGGACTTACAGGCTTTGGAGAACAACAGCGCCCCTACGAAACTTCAACTCGGGGTTAACCTGACCAAAGGGCTTGGCTGCGGGGCCAATCCGGACGTGGGACGGGAGGCGGCTCTGGAAGACGTGGAGAAAATCCGCGACACCCTGTGCGATTCGGACATGATTTTCCTTACCGTGGGCATGGGTGGCGGAACCGGGTCCGGCGGCGCGCCGGTGGTGGCGGAAGCCTTACACAGTATGGATCCGGCCCCGTTAACAGTGGCCGTTATCACCAAGCCGTTTCATTTTGAAGGAAAACGACGGATGCGCCAGGCTGAGGAAGGGATCGAGCGCCTTAGAGAGTACGCCGATACGATCATCTCCATTCCCAACAATCGATTAATAGCCATGGCTCCGCGGGGATGCGGTCTGAAAGAGGCCTTTGAGATGGCCGATGATGTCCTTCTTCAGGCGGTAAAAGGCGTATCAGATTTGATCCTTGTTCCGGGATTGATCAACCTCGATTTCGCCGACGCCCAGACTGTCATGTCCAGGCAGGGTATGGCGCTCATGGGTACCGGTATGGCCTCCGGGCCTGATCGGTCCACGGTGGCGGCTGAAAAAGCCATTTCAAGCCCGCTCCTGGATGACATCTCGGTAAAAGGCGCCCAGGGTCTGCTTATCAATATCGCCAGTGCCGAGGATAATATTGCCCTGGACGAGGTGGATGAGGCCTGTTCGCGAATTCAGCAAGAGGTCCATGAGGACGCCACGGTTATATTTGGTGTGGCCTGGGACAATTCTCTGGGGGATAACATTCGGGTTACGGTTATCGCCACCGGCATAGGTCTGAAAAAGAGTGAAGAAGGTATAATTGCTCTGGACAGCACCGATGACCTGGACAAGCCTATTCCAACCCTCGAAGAAATTCACCAGGACCGGACCGGCGAGTACGATCGTCCGACAAAAGAAAGGCAGGGCAGGGTCAACATCAGCCCAATCAAACAACCCCGTTACGCAAACTTTGAGGACGGTTTTGGCGGAGTTGATGAAGACCTGGAAAAGCCGACGTTCATGCGCCGCCAGGCGGATTAGCAGTTTATGGTGAAAGCATGGGCCGTGCTCTGCTAATACTGGTGTAACCATGTCCTGGAAGATTGTCGCTCATAACCGGCGGATTCTAGAAGCTGAAAGTGGATCTGTGGTAAAAGATTGGGGCGGAAAGATTCCCATTGCCCTGGTTTTCGCTAATACATACCACGCCGGAATGTCTAATCTGGGTTTTCAGGCGATGTACGGGCTATTTAACATCCACCCCGATGTGGTCTGCGAGAGATTTTTTCTGCCGGATGGAGAATTGGCGGCGGAATACGAGCGGTTGGGTACGCATTTGCTTTCGCTGGAAACCCAGCGTCCCATGGTGGACTTTGAAATTGTGGCTTTTTCACTCTCTTATGAAAACGATTACCTTAATGTACTCAAAATACTGCGACTGGCTGGCTTATCGTGGCGACGTGAAGAAAGGGAAGAAAACAGTCCGATTATTCTGGCTGGCGGGGTGGCCGTGAGGCTTAACCCGGAACCCTTGTCCGATTTTCTTGATTTGTTTTTAATAGGTGACGGTGAACGGCTGGTTCCCGATTTACTGCGGGCTTGGCGCGAGACGCTTTTGGAACCCCTCCCCAAAAAAGAGCGCCTTCTGCACCTGGCCCGGAGTGTGACTGGGGCTTACGCCCCGGCCTTCTACGAGGCGGCCCTGGATACCCAGGGCCGCCTTGTTTCTTTTACACCTGTTATTAAAAACATTTCCGAAACGGTCTCCACGGCCCGTGTCCCTGAGCTTGGCCACCCGGTCCTCACCACTCAAGTGATGACCCCGGATACCGAGTTTTCTTCTACGAGATTGGTTGAGATCAGCCGGGGGTGTGGCCGGGGCTGCCGTTTTTGTCTGGCCGGATTCGAGTACCGGCCTCCGAGAACGGCCCCAGCGGACAGTATCCTGGCCGCTTTGGACAGTTTTGAATCCGCCACGGAACGAGTGGGTTTGGTCAGCCCAGCCGTGGGGGATCATCCGGAGATTTACAAGATAGTCAGGACGCTGGTAGATCGAGGGCGAGAGGTGACAGTATCCTCCCTGCGCATAGACACTGCGACCGGTGAATTAATAGAAGCCCTGGTGGAAGGCGGATTAAGAAGCGTGGCCATCGCCCCTGAAGCGGGCTCTGAAAAGATGCGAGAATTCATTAATAAACAGTTGACCGAGGAACAGATTCTCGATGGAGTCCGACTCCTAGGTGAATGCGGCCTTAAAAAAATAAAGCTGTATTTCATGATCGGTCTGCCCACGGAGACCAGGGACGATGTTAAGGCCATCAGCGATCTGGTAAAAAAGATTAAGGACCGTCTCGTGCGTTCATTTAAAGGTAGACAGTTGCTGCCCGAACTTACGCTCACCTTGGCAAGTTTTGTACCCAAACCTACCACCCCCTTTCAGACCGAGCCTATGGCCGAGGTCAAGGAACTGAAGGAGAAAGCCAAACTCCTAAGGTCGTCTTTGAAAGGAGTCAGAGGGCTGCGGGTTCATTTCGATGTACCCAAGTGGGCCTACTTTCAGGCCATAATGAGTTTGGGTGACAGACGGGTTGGTCAGCTGATTGAGGCCATGGTTAATAAAGACGGCAATCTTGCCCAAGCCCTTAAAGAGGTTACCTTCAATCCCGACTTTTTTGTGACTCGAATCCACTCGGAAAACGAAAAATTTCCCTGGGATTTCATTGATCATGGAATACGTCCAGAGTATCTCAAAAACGAGATGGAGAGGGCCCGGTCGGGCTGGACAAGCCCGGCTTGCGAACCTGAGACCTGCCGTATATGCGGATTGTGTCCGATCGGGGTTTAAGGTTCGACGTGGGCCCCGAGAATATTCTTCATCCTGTCAAGCGCGAATTTGTGAGCCGCGGGATCGAAATCGGCCACCGCTCTTTCATGAATAATTACGGTGTAGTCACGGTTCCTCAAGTCCGAAGTGGTGTCCATCACGCAGATTGAGGTGCAAACACCGCTCATATGTACCTCAGTAACTCCCTCATCCATGAGTATCTTCTCGAGGTTCGATCCATAAAGAGCGCTGTAACGGGTCTTGGGCACTAGATATTCGCCGTCCTTGACCTCGAGTTCAGGTATTAAAACGGCTCCGGGTGTTCCGGTTACGCTGTGAGGAGCGAACATCTCGAATTCTTTATCTTCCGGGTCGTGACTATCACACGGGAAGATTATGACCGAATTTAACTTCCGATGTTCTTCGAGTAACTCTTGTACCGCCGGGATTATCTTTCGGGCCTCATCCCCGCAGTACAAAGAACCGGAGGGGTCCATGAAATCATGAAGCATGTCAATCACCAGGAGGGCCTTTTTACTCATCGTTGCAATCTCCTGCATATTTTTTTATAAATATAAATAACTGATTTAACGGCGATGTCAATAGGCTGTGCCGTTGAATTTATGTTGATAAAGAATTGGGAATAGGATTATCTTAAGGCAAGTCAGGGTGGTTGCCCTAAAATGTTCCGATTGAACAATAATAGATAGTGTTCAGGCTATGGCCGGTTACCTCAGATTTGGACCCGACAAACACCAGAACGACAAGTGTAATCGCCAAGGTAATAATATTTAACCCAGAAATATATTTTTCATATCTAGTAAAATTCGATAAGGACCTGTTTTTGGCAATTGCTCTAATATTTACAAGCAAAAGGCCCGATAATTAAAGCAATGAAACGACGTTCCCGATCAAGAGAATACTATCTGGCAGATCGTCCACCGGTACGGCTCAGCCTGATACTTTTTACCTTAATAATCTTTTTACTGGGCGTCGCTGTTGTCGGGGCTATTGTTTTCCCAAAAGACGCGGCATTCCTTTTTCATGAGATAACGGGTTCCAAACCCGTAGTACACTACCTGGAAGTGGAGATAAGAGGTATAAAAACGGAGCTTAAGCCTGGTGTGCAGCTAAAACTTCACCCGAACGACTTTTTAACTATTCTTTCTATTTCCAGTAACCGTCCCTTTAATTATAACCTGAGATTATATTCCCCGGAACTGGATGTTTTCATATTTAAGAAACCGACTACCTTCGCCAAGGTATTTACGGAAGAATCGTTCATTCAGCCGAAAAAAATGGTAGTCCAGATTAAAGAAGGCTCGATGGTTCTGGCAAATTTTACTTTTTTCATAAGGCATACCGCTTTTGATTTGGTGAAGAAAGCCGAAAATATCAAGTCCAATGTAGAAAAAATAACCCTTTTCCGTCAAGCCTTGATCATTGAGCCGGACGATTGGAGCATAATGGCAAAACTGGCCGATCTCCTGTTAAAAGAGGAAAATTACCAGGAAGCCGCAGTGCATTATGAAGAAATATACCGGCGGGAACCCAGCCTGGAGTATTTAAAGAAGCTGCTTGAAATCTACCAGGCGGCCATGGACTATCGGAAAGTAGTGGCTACTTATCACCGGCTGATCGAAATCAGCCTGGAATCTGACGCCCGGCACTACCTTTATCTCCTGGGACAGTTCCAGGAGGAATTGAACCAGACCACCGAGGCCATAAAAACGTATGCCATCCTAAAGGATAGACTCCCGCCCGAACAGAGGGTGGATATTTTAAAGAAACTCGGATTTATGTACGCTAAATCTGGAGAGATAACCCAATCCATTGACGCTTACGAAGAAGCCGGACGCATAGATCCCGCAGATCCAAATGTATTTCAAAACCTGGCCAGATTAGATCAGAGGCTTGGCGATAAAGAAGGTTATCAGATTAGCCTGACTAGAATCTTGAAGGCCAACCCAACAGATTATGAAACAAGATATATACTAGCGGAACTGCATATCGCGGCGGGAGAGTATGAGGAAGCAGAGAAGGAATTCCGCCTATTGCTGGCTGCTCAGCCCGATAACCTGGATGCCAGGTTCAAGCTGATCGAGATTCTAGAAAAAAACGGGCAACCTGAGGCCCAAATAGAGGAATACGAGTTACTCCTGGATAAAGGGCCGAACAGCAAGGTAGTTCGTTTTAATCTGAGTGTTCTGTATTTCGAGGTTGGAAAATATGAACGGGCCCGCTTGCATCTCGAGGAATTGGCTCGTCTCGATCCGAATGATAAAGAGGCCCGGCAATACTTGTTTGAGGTTTATGTCCGACAGGAGAAGGAGGATGAAGCCTACAACCTGGCTAAGGAACTAACCCGGCTTTCACCGGATTTTGAGGCCTCTTATCATTTTATGTTTGATTATTTGGACCGGAAAGAATATTACCGTACTCTGGCCAACCTGGCGGAGAATTGGGTAAAAAATCTTCCCCGGTCAGTCAGATTGTGGGAATATCTGGCTTACGCCCACATCAAACAAGACATGCTTAAACGAGCCGCTAAAGACTACGAGGTCATTTTAAAGATTAAATCTAATGACGCCTCGGTAATGTTCAAACTGGCCAGGCTTTATGAAGCCGTGGACCGCCCATCAGAGGCCATGAAGATGTACAGCCGTGTGCTTGAAATCGAACCGGAAAACGAGCAGGCTGCCCAGGCCCATCTGCGCCTGTCACTTAAGCGCTTGGAATCCAAGCAGTTTAAGTGAAAGTTATACATCGGTCAGGAAATTCCCAGAATTTCGCACGAGAGTGTGACCAGAAATCTCGGTAAAAGCCGGATTCAACCGTTTTTAAGTTTTCCGGCAGGAAACACTTAAACACAAAGTATGAAGGATTTTTTAAAAAATCGGGCCGGACAATTTCAACAATGATCTGCTGTTATATTCAGCTAGAGCGTTTCCCAAAAGGAAACGCACAAACAGAAGATTGTTTACTTAAGCGTTTTCCTAAAGGGAAACGCACAAACAGGAGATTGTTTGCGGGGCAAACAATTAAGTAAACAATTTCATAAGTATTTGCGCATATGATTTTCTTAACTCAGCGATAATCCATAAGATATGAGGTATCATCGGTAATTTACATTGACGCTGTGTACAACATGTTAGAAGGAGGGGCTTTTTTGACCGCATATCCGAACCGCCTCCAGGTCACAGCCGCCCTGATTATAAGAGGGAACACCGTTCTCATTACATTTCGTCCTTCCCAGGCCCGGTGGGAGTTTCCTGGAGGAACCCTCGAACCGAATGAATCTCTGGAGGATTGTCTGGTCAGGGAGATTCGGGAGGAACTGGAATTGGATATCATAGTTGGAAGACCTTTTTTAAGTGTAGATCATGATGGAGAGACCGCCTTAACCCTCCACGCGTTTATCTGCCGGATTCAGGCTGGGGAACCGACCGGGATTCCGGGTAAAACTTTTATCTGGGCGAGGAAGAATCACCTGTCCTGTTATAATTTTTTACCGGCCGACAAGTTGATCGTGAAAGCGATAAGCGAAACAGACGGTTTTTTCTCTGACGCGGCCGGGGAGGTCGAGTGAAAAGAAGCCACACCATCATCGGCCTAGGTATCAGCATAATATTTCTGGCCCTGGCCTTCCGTAAAAGTGATTTTGGCCAGATCATGGAACAGTTGCGGGGACTGGATGCCGGGCCGCTCCTGTTAAGCCTGCCGCTCCTTTTTTTAGCCTTTTGGATTAGGGTTATCCGATGGCGTTACCTGCTCCTGCCACTTGGTAAAATTAAGCGCCACACTCTTTTTGGCGCCATCATGATAGGTTTCATGTCGCTTAACCTTCTGCCTTTCAGACTGGGTGAATTCGTGCGGGCCTTTGTACTTGGGCGTCGAACGAATCTATCCAAAAGCTCGGTTTTCGCTACCATAATTGTTGAACGGATGTTCGACGGCTTCGCCATGATATTCATAATGCTGACCTCGCTCTCTTTCCTGCCGTTTTCTCTAGGGGAGTCGACGCTGGACTGGGTCAGATTTTTTGCCTATCTAGGGCTGATAGTCTTCCTCCTGGCTCTGGTTCTGGTGATTTTAATAAGGCTTAAGTATAATGTCATTATTCGACTGGTTGAAAAATCACCTTTCCTTTCCCCAAAGATAAGGCTGAAAGTAGTAAGGGTCATTCGATCTTTCGCGGCGGGTCTATCAATAATCGGGGGGTTCAGGCGTTTTCTGACTATTACCTTTTGGTCTCTCCTGGTCTGGGTCGTGACCTCTGTTTATTACTGGACGGTCATGTTCAGTTTTGTGGGACCTGATAACGGAAGCCTGGGTTCGGAGGCCGGATTTGCAGGGAGCCTGTTCCTAACCGGGGCTCTGGCCCTAGGCATTATGATCCCCGCCGGTCCCGCTTTCATAGGAACTTTCGAACTGGCCTGCATTGCCGCCTTGGCCGCGTTGGGCATCGCCACGCCGGTGGCTGAAAGCTATGCTCTTGTACTCCACGCCGCGCAATTTTTCCCGATAACCCTGACCGGTCTTCTATATCTTTATTTCCAGGAATTCAATCTAAGAGAGATTCGGGTAGGAGGCAAAGAGACTCAGGAAGGCGTCAGAGAGGCGGAATCATAAACCGGCCTGGGTGAGTGTCAGGATAAAATGGCTATTCGAGCAGAGCTAAGAGAATTAAACCCAGCCAGCCGGAAAATCCTCCCAGTTTTTGGCAGGATTTCATTGGTCTGATATACGGTTCATCCGACTAAAGCGTACTTCGCGGTTTTTATTTATTTAGAAGTAGTTGAAAGAAAAAGTGGATAACTGTTATTGGATTTCTTTTTCCTCTACAGGATTTCGGTATTTTAGCAGGGTTTTCTCTTGGTTTCGATTTTTCTTTCAACCTCTTGTATCCATTATGTTTGTCCTATCAGACAAGTTAAGGACACTACGCCTTCGGTGTTCCTCCGTGACTTGCCTTCCCGGACATAACTGGCTGGAATCAAATCATTTTTAGTGACATATGAAAAAGTACGCAAATTCCGGATGAGCCTGATATACTGTTTTCGGACCGAATATGGTCTCGCCTGGAAATTAGGTTCTTGGCCGGGTGATGCCTCTCAATCAAACTGGATAATGCTCCGCGGCCGGTTCCTTACTGCTGGGAGAGAAGTTGTAATCATGAAAATGACCGATTTAAAATCAATTGAGGAGTGGGAAGAATTTGAAAGAAAAATCAACGAGCGCTTCGGAATCAATGGGGTTACTTATGACGCGGAAGGTACTCATGTAACGAGTCAAAATATATGGGCAAACAAGCTTTGTCCGGTTATCAAAGAAAACAAAGCCAGCCTGCAAGCCATCTGTTCAGTGGCCCATCAAAACGCCAATCTCGAGGTTGTACGGGGCAGGAAACCAGTGGTCATGGAATGTGATGCCGGATTCCTTAAAATCGGTCTTCCTGTCTTTGTCGAAGAGGAATTGCTGGGGTTAGTCGGCGGCTGCGGGCTGCTTGCGGACGAGGGTGAGGTGGAAATTTTTCTGGTAGGAATGGCCGTGGGTCTGGATGAAAAGGAAATTGAGGAGTTGGCCAGGAACGCGGCCAGGATGTCAGATGAACAGGTTAAGGCCTTTATTGGCTACCTTGAAGAACAGGTGGCTGAGATCCTGAGCAGACCCTGTAATCCGCCAGGATGAACTATTAACCAGCCTGATTTTTTATTCCGGGCTGCCTCAAATCAATTCCAAGGAGTCCAAATAATATGAACGAATATAAGAAAATTGCCGTCCTGGAAAACGAAATCGAGGCCAGGCTCTTGGAATCTATCCTGCTGGAACGGGAAATCCCCCATCTGTTACGTTCTTACCATGACACCGCGTATGACGGTCTTTTCCAGACCCAGAAAGGTTGGGGGATTATCAGCGCTCCGAATGAATTTCACGGCCAAATCAAGGAGATTCTGGCCGATATGAGACCGAGCGCGGCTGAAAACGAAGAACCTGTGGA
>JAZGHI010000230.1:0-3772 GCA_036480955.1 Candidatus Adiutricales bacterium | reverse complement strand
TCTCAGTCATTTTGATTGCTCCTGAAAAGCAGGCCCTGTTTTATGGAAATACGGTTAAAAATCCTCTAGCCCCTGAGAAGACGTTCTATTCTCAACCTGAGGCCGTTTAAGCGTATAAAACCTTCGGCGTCTTTCTGGTTATAAACCTGGTCTTCCTCAAAGGTGGCGAAACCGCCGTGGTAAAGGGATCGATCCGAGCGCCGGCCGGTAACGGTGGCGTTACCTTTATACAGTTTCATCCGGACCGTCCCCGTCACTTCGTTTTGAGTGGAATCGATAAAGGTCTGCAGGGCCCGCATTTCCGGTGAGAACCAGAACCCGTTATAAACCATTCTGGCGTATCTGGGAATCATGTCGTCTTTCATGTGCATGACTTCGCGGTCCAGTGTAATTGTTTCCAACGCCCTGTGGGCCACGTGCAGTATCGTCCCGCCTGGTGTCTCGTAAACTCCGCGTGATTTCATGCCCACGAAACGGTTTTCCACAATGTCCGCGCGGCCGACTCCGTTCGCCCCGCCCACTTCGTTAAGCCTGGCCAGAAGATTGGCCGGAGAGAGATTCCGGCCGTTAACAGCCACGGGGATTCCCGCTTCGAAGTCGATTTCAATTATTTCCGGTTCATCGGGCGCCTTTTCCGGGGCGACCGACATGACGAACATGGATTCATCCGGCTCTACCCACGGGTCTTCCAACACCCCGCCTTCGAAACTGATGTGAAACAGGTTTCGGTCTTTGCTGTAAGGCTTTTCCCGGGTAACCGGAACCGGGATCTCGTACTTGATGGAATACTTAATCAGGTCTGATCGTGATTTGAACGCCCATTCACGCCAAGGGGCTATAATGATCAGCGAAGGCTCCAGCGCCATGTAAGTCAGTTCAAAACGAGCCTGGTCGTTTCCTTTGCCGGTAGCCCCGTGAGAAACACCGTCCGCTTTCTCGGCCCGGGCTATCTCCACCTGCCGCTTGGCGATAAGCGGCCGGGCCAGTGATGTGCCCAGCAGGTAGCTTCCTTCGTAGACGGCGTTGGCCTTGAGGGCCGGGAAAACATAATCCCTCACGAATTCCTCCCGCAGATCATCGATATAGACCTGGCTCGCGCCGGTGGCCCTGGCTTTCATTTCCAGCCCATCGAGTTCTTCTTCGCCCTGGCCCAGATCAGCGGCAAAAGCCACTACTTCGGCTCCGTAATCTTCCCGCAGCCATTTCAATATAACCGAGGTGTCGAGACCCCCGGAATAAGCTAGAACTACTTTGCTTGCTTTTTTCAAGGTACATTTACCTCCGTGAACTTCATTCCCTCCGCCCCGCGATCAGAAATTCGAGCAGAGCTTTCTGGCCGTGAAGCCTGTTTTCCGCCTGGTCAAAGACCACTGATTGAGGGCCTTCTAAAACATCTTCGGTGATTTCCTCACCCAGATGGGCCGGCAGGCAATGTAGGACCAGGGCCCCGGGTTCGGCCTTGGACACCAGATCAACGTTGACCTGAAACGGTCTAAAAATATCGGCTCTGGTCTCGGCCTCGTCTTCCTGGCCCATACTGGCCCAGACGTCGGTATTGATGACTTGCGCGCCTTGCACCGCTTCTGCGGGTTCATGCGTAAGCGTGATCGGCTTTACGGCTTTATTTCTAGCCTTCGCCAGTACTTCCGGATGGGGCTCATATCCAGCCGGAACAGCCAGAGATAATTCGAAACCCATTACCGCGGCCGCGTTAATCCAGGATCGGGCCATATTGTTGCCATCCCCTATCCAGGCCGCTTTCAGATTATCCAGACTGCCTTTTCTCTCCCAGATAGTGAATAAATCGCATAGCACCTGGCAGGGATGATACTCGTCTGTCAAGGCGTTTATGACCGGGATGGAGGCATGTTTGGCCCACTCCTCGATTTCAGTTTGATCGAAGGTTCGTATGACCAGCGCGTCCAGATATCGGGAAAGGACACGGGCTGAATGGGAAACCGGCTCAGCGCGTGACATCTGCGTCTCAGACCGATGTAAAAAAACAACCGCACCGCCGAGTTCGTTTACTCCCGCTTCAAACGATACCCTGGTCCGGGTGGAAGGTTTATCGAAGAGCAGGCCGACTGTAAGGTGGGCCAGCGAGCCTCCCCGTTTCCCGATCTTTCGGTCGGCCTTCATACCGGCCGCATTATCGAACAAAGCCAGAACCTCCGGCGCTTCGAGATCATTGAAAGTCAGGAAATCCCTTTTCATGATCATTCCCCATTCGAGGCGGCTACGGCGGACAGGGTTTCTTCGAGAACGGGTATGAGCGAATCCACCTCCGCCTCGGTAATGGTCAACGGCGGCAGAAAACGCAGGATGTTTCCCTGTATGCAGTTAATCAAATAACCTTTAGCCATCAACTGGCCTACCACTTCGGCCCCCGGGAAACTTACTTTGAGGCCCAAGAGAAGGCCTCGTCCCCGTACTTCCTTTGCAAACTCGTGATTTTCCACAAGCCCCGCCAAACGGGATTTAAAATAATCTCCGACTCTTTGAACCTGGTCCATAAATCCGGGCGCAAGCATGGTTTCGAGTACAGCCAGCGCGGCCGATGTGACCAGCGGGGTGCCGCCGAAGGTCGAGGCGTGTGTTCCGGGACCGAAGGCCTCGGCTACTTCTTCTCTGGCCAACGCGACCCCGATCGGCAGACCGTTAGCCAAGGCCTTGGCCAGGGTCATTATATCCGGCTCGACGCCAAGGAGTTGATAGGCGAACAACGCCCCCAAACGCCCCATCCCAACCTGAATCTCGTCGAAGACGAGCAGTATATCGTTATCCCGGCATAAATCCCGTACTGCTTTCAGGTAGTCCTGGTCGACCTCGTTCACACCGCCTTCGCCCTGGATAGGTTCGATCATGACCGCGCAAACTCCGCCCTCTTGAAAGGCTTTCTTTACCGCGTCCAGGTCGTTTAGAGGCAGATAAGCGAATCCCTCGTTCAGCGGCTCGAAACCGACGTGTTTGTCCAGTTGGGCCGTGGCCGAAAGGGTGACCATGGTTCGGCCATGAAAGGAATTGTCCATGGTCAGAATCCTGAATCGGTTGGGGCCGTATTTGTCGAAAGAATATTTCCGGGCCAGTTTTATGGCCGCTTCATTGGCTTCGGCTCCGCTGTTGCCGAAGAAGACACGGTCGGCGAAGCAATTTTCGATGAGTTTCTGAGCCAGCTTTACCTGGGGTTCTGTATAGTAAAGGTTGGAAACGTGAACCAGGGTGCGCGCCTGTTGGGCCACGGTTTGAGCCACTGTCTCGTTGGCGTGTCCCAGGCTGGTTACGGCCAGGCCCGAGACGAAATCCAGGTACTCGTTCCCCTCGGGGTCGTAAACAAAAACGCCCTCACCCTTGGTCAGGGCCAGATCGTAACGGCCATAGGTCTTCATGAATACTTTTTCGGCGAGTGCCTTTATCTCTTTGGAATTCATATCCTTACTCATCTTTTTATTTTTTGGTTCTTCTCCAATTTAGTTAGAGAACAGGGTTCGAGAATTCAAGGGTTCAAGGGTCCAAGCGTTTGTTCAAGCGTTTGTGCACCAACGATTTTATCAGCGCTTTGAGCATCCTTTCAACTTCCGCTGTATCATCCTTGAGAGCCTTTAAATTTTCTTTATTTACATAATTTAAATCACCTGAAAGCAGGACCTGGGTCTCCAATTCGCAAACAGAACCATAGGCAATATATAAAGATCCAAACATAGTCCGTATGACTTTTGCCAAACTTTCAGATCTCTGTAATTCTTAAGCATTTCACTCGAATCCTTAGACCCTT
>JAZGHI010000229.1:0-11627 GCA_036480955.1 Candidatus Adiutricales bacterium | reverse complement strand
ATTCGATCTGCTTCTTGAAAAGAGGTATGACACTTCCGGAACTGCCGGCCACATTTCCAAACCGCACGGCCAGGCATTTCGTTTTTGTATGATTTTGGGATTGTATTAATATCTCGGCGATTCTTTTTGTGGCTCCCATCACATTAGTCGGACGGACGGCTTTGTCGGTTGACACCAATATAAACCGTTCCACTTCATTATCCACTGACACATCCAAGAGATGTTGCGTACCTACGAGATTGTTTATAACCCCTTCCCAAGGATTCAACTCCACTAAAGGGACATGTTTATAGGCCGCCGCGTGAAAAACCGCGTCTGGTTTATAGTTTGTAAACACCTCTTTAAGCAGGTCACGGTTCAGGATATTGCCCAATACTACTTTGTATTTCAGATATTCGAATTTCTGTTTCAGCTCAATTTCCAATTGGAAAAGGTTCTCTTCCCCGGAATCGAGGAGAATTAAATGCCCGGGATTGAACCGGCAAATCTGCCGGCAAAGCTCGGAGCCGATCGATCCCCCCGCCCCGGAAACCAGAATCGTTTTGTCGTTTATATAGTCAGACACAAATTCGGTCTCTATTCTGACTTCCGGCCTGCGCAGCAAGTCCTCATAAGCCACGTCTCGAATTGTTTTTAAAGATACTTTCCCGTTAATTATTTCTCCGATGCCGGGAAGAGTTTTAAACGGCACCCTGGCGCCTTTACATGTTTCAACAATTTTACGCATAGCCTGCCCGTTTACAGACGGTATGGCAATAAGGAGTTCATCTATTTTGTGATCACGGACAATCCTGGGAAGGCCGCTGACTGAGCCGAGTACTTGAACGCCATGGATCATCTGGCCATGTTTTCGCCTATTGTCATCTATAAAACCTCTGACATTTAATTTCATCCGAGGATTTTCCAAGATTTCTCTTAGCACTTTTTCTCCAGCGTCCCCAGCCCCGATAATCAGTACGCGTTTGTGATAGCCATTATTTTTGGGGGGAAAAGGAAGGATGTTAGTCATAAACGATGAAGAAAAATAGAGCCGGATGGCTACTCGTACACCACCGATGAAAAAAACAGTTAGAATCCAATCCATGAGGAGAACAAATCTGGAGTAACTTCTGAATTCGATCCAGAGAAACAGCATGGTCATTATGGTCAGACTCGAGACTATTGAGGCCTTCAGAACATTAGTTACATCCACCATTCCCGTGTATCGCCACATGCCCTGGTATAGTTTAAAAAAATGAAAAGCGGCTAGCTTAATACAGACCACTATCAATAAGAGGCGCCAGTTACCTGAAACAGTAGATAATATACTTTCCTCAAACCGGATTACATGAGCCCCGACAAAGGCTGATATAATCATGAGGGTGTCGAAAAGAAGAAGAACGAAATAGTTTTGTGATTTTGTGAAAGACAATCTGGACTGGATTTTTTTTATGGGCTTGGGTTCTTTTTTTCCACGTAAGAGCATTTTCAGAGTCACTGAAGAACCGTAGTAGGGGTCTGTTATGGAAATCACTCTGGATTATCTGAAGTGAAATCCGTCTCAAATTTTAAAATTTCAGAAATGCATCCCTTTCAAAGCCGTGGATATTCTATTCCTCTTCAGAGGCCGTGTCAATCTAAAATCACAAATTTTTAACTTATTGAATTTATTAATATTACACCAAATATGCCAGTTAACCGGCTTAAATGAATCAATAATTTTTAGCCTTCAAGGTCAGACCCTTCAAAACCCAAAAATGGAATCAGGCAGCCCAAATGAATCTTATTGGTGAAGAAGGGACCATACCGTGGTTTTTCAGTGGTTTTCCGAAGCGGCCCGGAGCAGTTTCTGAATCCACTGAACAGGGCCTTGATTTTACGATTTTTTGATAACGCACGGTTTTAAGGCCGGATCCGGAATGGAATCGCACGATCCCCCAGTGGTGCCTGACTCTATGCACTTGCCTTACGAGCCGTCCATTAAAATACAGCCGATGAGAAGCTCTGTCCGAATGTTTCTAGATTATGGTCTTGCATCCTGGCGTAAAATTCTTTAAGAATATTCCAGCTTAATCTTGGTACGACCAGTCGAAAAAAATTTGGCAATCTGGAGGCCAAGAAAAGGACTATCGTCACGGCCGGCTTTTTCTGACTTAAAAAAATCGAGAACCACTTCTTTGTTGATATTGCCCAGATTAGCAGGCATTCAGACAAATAAGCGGTTCCATTAACAGATATACACGCAAGGAGGTTCTATGCCCAAGCGACAGGACATTAACAAGGTTATGATCATCAGCTCCGGCCCCATCATCATCGGACAGGCCTGCGAATTTGACTATTCAGGCACCCAGGCGTGCAAGGCTCTACGCGGATTAGGATACGAGATTGTTCTGGTCAATTCTAACCCAGCCACTATCATGACAGACCCTGACTTGGCGGACAGCACCTACATTGAACCGTTGAATCTCAAGACCATGATCGACATCATCAAGAAGGAAAAGCCGGATGCCCTGCTGCCCAACCTGGGCGGACAGTCCGGCTTGAACCTGTCGTCGGAACTGTACCGTTCCGGCGCCTTGTCCGAACATGGAGTTCAGGTAATCGGGGTTGAAGTGGACGCTATCGAGCGCGGTGAGGACCGAATTGCCTTTAAAGAGACCATGTCCCGTCTGGGCATTGAGATGCCGGAAAGTACGGCCGTATTCAATGTTGAGGATGCCGAAAAAGTGGCCGAAGAGCTTGGGTACCCTGTAGTAATCCGGCCGGCATACACCATGGGCGGCACGGGCGGCGGTTTGGTATATAACGTTGAAGACTTGCGTATAATCGCCGCCCGGGGGCTTTCGGCCAGCCTGGTCGGTCAGATACTGGTCGAAGAATCTGTCCTCGGCTGGGAGGAGCTTGAGCTTGAGGTAGTCAGGGACGCAAAAAACCAGATGATCACTGTCTGTTTTATTGAGAACGTGGACGCCATGGGTGTACATACCGGTGATTCCTACTGCACCGCCCACATGCTTACCCTCGAGAAAGAACTTCAGCAAAAACTACAAAAATATTCGTACGACATTGTGGAGGCCATCCGGGTCATCGGAGGGACCAATATCCAATTTGCCCACGACCCAAAAACCGGCCGGGTGGTGGTCATCGAGATTAATCCCCGGACTTCAAGGTCTTCGGCCCTGGCTTCAAAAGCAACCGGCTTCCCTATAGCCTATGTCTCCTCCCTGTTGGCCGGTGGTCTGACTCTAGACGAAATTCCATACTGGCGGGAAGACACGCTTGAAAAATACACACCCTGGGGGGATTACGTGGTTGTCAAGTTTGCCCGGTGGGCTTTCGAGAAATTCGAGGGCGCGGAAGACAAACTGGGGACACAAATGCGGGCCGTGGGAGAGGTAATGTCTATCGGCAAGACATACAAGGAATCATTCCAGAAAGCCATCCGTTCACTGGAAAACGGGAGGTACGGTTTGGGATTTGCCAAGGATTTCCATGAGAAATCCCGGGATGAATTGATGGATCTTTTGGTCGAACCCACTAGTGAGCGGCAGTTTATCATGTATGAGGCCCTGCGTAAGGGAGTTCCGGTACAAGCTTTGTACGAAAAAACCTACATCAAACCCTGGTTCATAGAGCAGATGAAGGAGTTGGTGGAATTGGAGGAGGAGATACTTGAGTATAAAGGCAAAAACCTGCCGGATGATTTTTTAGAAAGAGCCAAAAAAGACGGCTTCGCCGACAAGTACCTCTCACAACTCACGGGGATTGCTGAGGAGGAAATCCGGGCTCAACGTCAAAAATTGGGAATTGTAGAGGGTTGGGAGCCGGTGCCGGTCAGCGGTGTCGAGGACGCGGCTTATTATTTTTCCACCTACAACGCGCCTGATTCTACTACAACCAGTGAGAACCGTAAAATCATGGTCCTGGGCGGAGGGCCCAACCGAATCGGCCAGGGCATTGAATTCGATTATTGCTGTGTACACGCCGCCTTAGCCATACGCGACGAAAATTTCGAGTCGATAATGGTTAACTGCAATCCTGAGACCGTGTCCACTGATTTCGACACATCGGACAAACTGTATTTCGAACCGCTCACGGTCGAAGACGTCTTGAGCATATACGAGAAAGAAAACCCCGAAGGCGTGATCGTGCAATTCGGGGGGCAGACACCATTGAACATCGCCGGTGAACTGGCTAAGGCTGGCGTGAAGATCATCGGCACTAGTCCTGACGTGATCGACCTGGCTGAAGACCGGGACCGCTTCCGTCAGACCATGCGTAAACTGGGGATTCCGCAGCCGGAATCGGGAATGGCGAGTAATCTGGACGAGGCGTTGAAGGTGGCCGATTTGATCGGATATCCTCTAATGGTACGGCCGTCTTACGTTCTGGGCGGCAGGGCCATGGAAGTCATACACGACGAGGATATGCTCAAGCGCTACGTTGCCGCGGCGGTGGAGATCAGTCCCAACAGGCCAATATTGATCGATAAATTTCTGGAAAACGCTATCGAGGCCGAGGCGGACGCTATTGCCGATGGCCAAGACGCTTTCGTGCCGGCCGTTATGGAGCACATAGAGCTGGCCGGAGTGCATTCCGGTGATTCGGCCTGCGTAATCCCGCCCATCAGCATCCCGCTCAAGCATGTGGATACTATTTATGATTACACTCGAAAAATAGCCATCGAATTGGGAGTGGTCGGGCTGATGAACATACAGTACGCCATAGCCAACGATATAGTCTACATTCTTGAGGCTAATCCTCGGGCTTCCCGGACCGTGCCTCTGGTTTCCAAGGTCTGCAATATACCCATGGCTCGTTTGGCCACCCGGATTATGCTGGGCAAGTCCCTGGCCGATCTGGATATCAAGCCTAAGTCTATTCCTCATTTTGGGGTCAAAGAGGCGGTATTCCCCTTTAACATGTTCCCGGAAGTTGATCCGCTACTGGGTCCGGAGATGCGGTCGACCGGTGAGGTTCTGGGGATGGCCGACTCTTTTGGTTTGGCCTTTTTCAAGGCCCAGGAGGCCACTCAGACTGTATTACCCGACAAGGGTACGATTCTGATAACCGTATCGGAAAAAGACCGACCCGCTGTGCTGGAAATAGCGCGGCAATTTTCGAACCTGGACTTCAAGATCATCGCTACTGATGGCACACACAGTTTCTTTAACGAGCAGGAAATTGAATCTGATAAAATCATGAAAGTCCATGAGGGTCGGCCCAACATAGTAGACAGCGTTAAAAACGGCGAAATTGATTTGATCGTCAACACCCCGAGCGGCAAACTGAGCAAATACGATGACTCATATATCCGCAAGTCGGCCATAAAGTATAAAATACCTTACATTACCACTCTGGCCGGCGCCCTGGCTGCAGCAAAAGGCATCGCCGCGGTGCGCAAAGGACACGGTAGCGTTAAATCCCTTCAAAGCTACCATGCGGATATAAAATAAATTATGGACTCTTATTCTGGAACAATTCCCTTTAATCCGCGAAGTAATCTTTCTGCAATAGGATGTAATCGTGTTTGGGGTACATTTTTCCATCAAACATTCCATAAACATTGGATCACAGCGCAGTCATTATTCAGCCTAATGCATGCGAGGAGGAAATTACAGTGGACGGAATAGTCGGTATATATGGGACAGGCGATAATGAATTAGTAACCAAAACCTTTTTGGCGACAGGAGCCTGTCAACATCGGGGGAAGGCCAGCACTGGATTGGCTATAGGAAATTCAAAAGGTATCCATGTTTATAAAGGATTAGGGAGGATCGCTGAAGTCATAGATTTTAATATAATCAGCACCTTCCAGGATCTGGAACCGACCGCGGCTATCGGGAACATAGGATACACTAAAAGAAAGATAGCTGAGAAGATTAACGTTGAGCCGATAGAAATCCATCCAAGAGATGAGACTAAATATAAGCTGGTTCTAACTATGGATGGGTATCTTATCAAGGATGATGATTTAAGAGCTGAGCTTGACGCGGACTACAGGTTCGAAACAAATAATAAGACTGAAATTATAGGGGCCTTACTGCATAAATATATTACCAATGAAGGTATATCGTTCGATGCCGGGGCGCAGCTTGTTGACAAGCTGCATGGCCGGGCCACATTCGCCTTAACCGCCTTAATCTATGATGGAAAAGAAATCTATTTGATCACCTTAAATGATGATCGGGCCTTTGAGCCATTCTGCTTTGGTACTATAAACGGGACTTTTGTGGCCAGTTCCGAATCATTTTCCCACCGCAGATTAGGTGGGACTATTAAAAGAGAATATGACGGCGCGGAAATGACGATTTGCTCTGAGAGGGGATATGAAACTAAAAGACTGCGGGAAGAAACAATGCTGCCGGATATTTTCCAGGGAGTCTATTTCGGGAACGTGGCCTCAGTATTCAGGGGAAAAGAGATATTTCAAATCAGACAGGAATTGGGGCTTGAGTTGGTAAACCAGTATAAAACCTCAAAGGCGGATATTGTCATTCCTAATCCTGAATCAGGATGGGGTGTTACCGTCGGGATAGCTGAAGGTCTGAACAAGAACCTGTTCCCTGCCCTTATAAAACTACCGCAAGCTGTCAGAACATTTCAGGAAGGAGAAAGGCAGACAAGGACTCAAGAGGTAGGTTTGAAGTTTGGAGGTATTGATTCTCTGCTGAACGGAAAATCCATCGCCATGGGTGACGACAGTATCGTTCGCGGCAGTGTGAGTGAAGGAGGGTCGGTATGGGTGGTGTACAACGCGGGCGCAGAATACCTTGAATTCTGGATTTCATACGGACCCATGTTTTTCCCTTCTTTCAAAGAATGGCAGCGCGGTATAGAGTGTTTACAAGAACTGGCCGCCCAGAGAGCGTTTGTCGATGATAATCCTTATGATAAATCGCTGGATGAAATCAACCAGGCCGTAGCCAGGCTCGTGGGAGTTGATGAGGTAAAATATAACACATTGGAAGGCATCAGAGGAGTAGCCGGTGACGGTTCTTTTCAAGCACTCGACGCGAGCTATCCCATAAGTAAAGAATTCTGGCCCGACTGGCTTCTGAGAGAATATGAAAAATTTAATCGTTATTAAAAATCTTTATAAATAAGCGGGGTATTTACGCCCTTTTTGATTTCTAGCCACATCGATTTTGATTTGAGGTAAGAATCGCTTCTTGACCATCTACTGAGGTCTCTTCATCGATCCTTCCTTTATCATGGCGTCAATGGATTCCGCCAGGATGGACACAGTTTTTTCTACATCCTCCTCGGTATGTTCGGAAGACATAATAAACATTCTGGCCAGCATCGTGGAAACACCACGCTTGAGGAGGTGCAGGTCCAGCCGGAGCCGGGTCATGTCTACACCCACGATCTTGTTGATATCTTCCGTGGGAGGTGAAATCTCGTCAGCCGGTTCAAATTCGATAGGGCCAAGGTAGATATGAGTAATACTGCGGCCATAGAGCCAACCGTTTATACCCTTATCTCTCAGCATTTTATTGCCTTGCTTCCGTAGTTCGGACGCCAGTTGGTTGGCTTTTTCTTGAGGTTTACCGTCTTGAATAAAGCTCAGGGTGGCAATGCCCGCGGCGCTGGTAAGGGGGTTGCCGTTCCAGGTGCCTGAATGGAATACCTGTTTTTCCCTGGGTATTTGACGGCTGAATGCCTGCATGATATCGGCCCGGCCCACCAGCGCGCCCGCGCCAAGGCCTCCTCCGACGATTTTACCCAAGCTGGTCAAGTCAGGCTTAACCTCAGCCAGAGCCTGGAATCCGCCCACCGCGTCTCGGAATCCGGTGACTACTTCATCCATATGCCAGACCGTACCGTACCTGTTCGTCAATTCCGGGAGTTGTTTTACAAATTCAAAATCCAATGGGACTTGCCCGCTCATGTGAGCGCCGCCGCCTTCGGTCATCAGGATAGCGTATTCTCCTGCAGCAAGCTCCTGTTCAACCTGTTTGAGGTCATAGGGAATTATTTTAACCTCCCTGGAAGTAATGCCCGGCGATTCGGGCGGCAGGGCCACTTCATCCGCCCAACCGTGAAAATTTTCAATAAAACGCAGGATTTTTTTACGTCCAGTAAATATACGGCTTAATCTGATGGCCATTAAATTCGCTTCCTGGCCGCACGAGAATAACTCTACCCGTTCCGCGGAAGGCACCATTCTTTTGATAAGCTCTGCCCATTCAACCTCGAGTTCGTGATTATCTCCATAGTGAACTCCTTTAACGATCTGCTTCTGCACGGCCTCGATAATGGTCGGGTGGCTGTGGCCTAGAAGGAGAGCGCCGTGTCCCATGACATAATCGATGTATTCGTTTCCGTCTACGTCCCATTTTTTTGACCCCTTGGCATGGGTTATATAAGGCCGATAGGGATCGAGTACACGAACAAAGGAAGAGGCCCCTTCCCCCGAGAAAACCGAAATCGCCCGCTCATGCAAATCCCCGGAGTGGGGATGTGTTTTTTTATAGCTTTCGATCAATTCATCACCGGTCATTTTTTTCCCCCAGATTCAGCGGCAGTTAAAAACCCTCGTCCTTTATTTGTTGATCAAACGGCTCCAGTCACCTTCATAGGCGTGCACCGGCGGCAGGTCTTTCATAGTCAGCAAGCCGGCCGGTGCGTCGATTACCCTGGGCATGGCGTTGACAACCATGGACGCGGTGGCGATATCGCCATGAATCCCATCTTTGGCCACGACCTCGAGATTTGGGGTGCCGGTAATATACACGGCGTCAAAGGATTCCGGAGCGCCCAGGTAAGCCCTGAACTCCATCCGCACCACTTCCCTGCCCCTCATCTTACCGACGGATATCTGCTCCACGCCCACCGCCTGTCCCGGCTTGACGGTCATGAATTCGCTGGAAACCTCTTTCTCCGCCATAATAGGGTCGATGGTTTCTGTGTATTCGTCTATTCTCCATCCCATGGCCGCGGCCACCATGTTGGCAGATTCCTCCAAGCCAACATGCTTGAGTGAACCGGCCTTCTTTAGCTCATCAAACTCTTCGGGGGTACATCCCGCGCCAATCTTTTTTTGAAACGGGAGTCTTCTGGGTCGAGCATCCTGGATTCGCGCCACCCTGATATGCTCAACGTCCTGGCAGATACCGGTCATTACGATAGGAAAGGTGTCCATGCAGAATCCCGGGTTCACGCCGGTCCCAAGGATGGTCACGTTATTCTTTTTGGCCAGTGCATCCAGTTCCTCAGCGATAGCAGTTTGCGTATCCCAGGGATACGACAATTCTTCACAAGTGGAAACAATATTCACGCCTGCCCTTATAATGGTTATTAACTGCCCTTTTATCAGTTCGAGAGATGAGAGGGTGGAATGCACGGCGATATCCGGCTTCTGTCCCAGGGCCGCATCCAGATCGTCGGTTATCAGAACACCCAATTTTTTTCCTGACTCGATAACCTCGCCGACATCCAGACCGATATTGATTCTCTCAACCGCTCCTACAATCCCAATTCCTTCCTTCTGACAGGCCAGCTTGCATATCCTGGCTCCCATCGGTCCCAGGCCGACATGCACAAACTTGATTCCATCATCCATTTTCAACTTCCTTTCCAGTTACAACTTTCCTCGATTTTTTTCGATTGGACAGAGCATAGGTAAAAGAAGCCTTCGCATCAAGCATAATTGACACTCATGGTCCAGGAACATGATGTATAGATTATACAGGCTTAATAGCCGGGATAGGTCTTTTTTGAATGCGGCGGCAATTCATGACCGGTCAGGGCGTTTTTCCCCTCTGATTCTCCAGAATATAGCCGGAAGCAAGACCGAAGAAGTTGCCCACTTCAGAGGCGAGTAACTTTTCGTCCTGTCGGCTGGCCTGTCCGGCGTACGAATCTAGGGCCGCGCAAATGAGCGGCCGCCAATCTTGTAACAACTCCTGAGCCCAATCCGCTGAGGACCGCTTGGAGATAACCACGTCTCGAGTTTTGAAACTATACATCAATCGGCAGAGATTGAGGACGCAGTAAGCCGGGTATTCGTCAAGATGGGTTTTGACGTAATCCAATTCACCCATAAGGGCGCTCGCGAGTTCAGGCCATGAAGATTCAGGATATACCCGCTTCGGGTCAGGGCCTTGCAGCACCACACAGCGGCCCGCCCGGATGTGTGCGCGATGCAGAGCCCATGAATGGTCAAACACATTATCCAGAAATTGATGCTCAGGAGGCGAGGTCCGGCGAGCGTCGTCCAGGAGGATATAGTACCCGTCCAGTTCCGCGCCAAGCGGCGGGAAGTCCCGGGCAAGCGTTTTGTGGAGATCTCTCAGTCTCGTTTTCTCATTGGTATCCAGAATATCTTTCAGAATAACGTGAAAATCGACATCGGTTATGGCCCCGTGGTCGGAAAAAGCGAGCGCGCCGTATAGGTATACTCCAAACAACTTTTGACCCAGCGCATGGTTCAAGCCGTCTAAGAAAGCCCGGCCTAGAGCTTCTATTTCGTCCGGTATTCTCATTTGTTCTCATCAGGTATGATGATGCTCAACAGGCCATGATTCATCCTGCATACCTTCGCATGCTTAAATAACAGCATTTGCTTTCGGCCAGTCTTAAGGATCGCGGAAGCGGATCTACCGGCCTTTCCAGACCGGGGGCCTTTTCTCGAAAAAAGACCGGACACCTTCCTGGCTGTCCTCGGAAGTTGTGGTTTCATTGAGGCGCCTGCTGTTTTCCGCAAACTGGACGCTAAAGGGCCATTCGAGAGAACCGTAGGTAAGCTCTTTTATGCCTCTTAAAGCCAAAGGCGCGCCGCCTGAAATCTTTACGGCCATTTCCTTGGCCACGGTCATCAGCTGATCCGGCGGCACCACCATGCTCACCAGACCGATCCGCTCGGCTTCGCGGGCGTCGATTATCTCACCGGAATACATGAGTTCAAAAGCCTTGCCAAGTCCGACGATGTGGGGCAATAGGTACGGCCCCGCTCCGGTGTCTGGTGTAATGCCTCTTAATGAGCCGACCCAACCGAAACGGGCTTTCTCCGAAGCGATGCGAATGTCGCACTGAGCGGTCCACTCGGCCCCCATGCCTACCGCGGCGCCGTTCACGGCGGCGATAGTGGGCTTGGGAAGGCGCGTGAAGGTCCACCCGGGAAGAGAGTTTTCCGGCAAATCTACTTTCTTGATCTTCTTCTCCCGTTCCGCGCCGGCCTTGATCTGATCTCGAGCCAACCCGGTGCTCAAATCAGTGCCGGCGCAGAATCCGCGGCCATTCCCGGTCAATATCACCACCCGGACCTCGTCATCAAGAGTGATCTCGGTTAAGATGTTCGTAAGATCAACCAGCATATCGTCGGTTACCGAGTTCATTTTCTCGGGACGATTGAGGGTAATCGTGCCAATGCCGTCTTCTTTGCTGTAAAGTATCTCTCTTTCCGCCATGGTGTCTTTCCTTTTTCTGGTCTTATTCTGCTTCTCTTACCCAAGCGATTTAGGCGGCTTCAGCCGCTTACCTATTAATTCCAGCCGTTTTTCACGATCTCTAAACCTTGTCGAAAAATATGGGAGAAAAGCCAATTTGCTGATTCTCCGGTATTGTACCCCACCCGGTTCCCAATGGTCAACCAGCTACACCACTGTCACCTTTGAGTGGAAATCCCATAATAATGACCGGCA